>JAYUPZ010000293.1:0-3986 GCA_043759805.1 Myxococcales bacterium
CACGACGCCTCATCCAGCACCACACGCAAAGTCCGTAGCTCGCTCGCAAGGTCAACGGCCAGCATTGGTCCGATGGTGAGATCGCTGGTTTCCCGTGCAATGCGATCGTGTGACGCGCGAACTTCCGCCACAGATGCCGTCGGCTCAAGCCCGAGTACGTCGAAGTAGGTGCCCTCCGCCACAAAACGCAAACGCTGGCGGATGCGCTCGCGATCGATCTCGCTATCCCGCGCCATAATCTCGGGCGTGGGTGTTTCCTCTCCAGGTGCGGCCACCGTGCCCTGCAAGACGCCAAAAGCGCGCAACGCGAGCGCGACCTGCAAGACGACGGATTCTGATTGTCCGCTCGCACGGACGATATCGATGATGGTCCTCATACCGTCGAACAACACCGGCAGCCGCGAGATCGAGGGATCACCCGAGGTGACTTCCAGCATGATGTCGGCGGCGCCCGCGTGCTGCCGAAGCCGCAGCATCTGGAGTGGACTGCCGTAGGCGCGACTCAACCGAGCGTCGCTGTAACCACGTCCGATGCCCTCGACAACAATCGCTGCGGGATGCTGTAGCAAACGGACCCGTCGGGGATCTGCTGTCTCCCCTGCCTCGAATCGGTACGTTCCCTCCTCCCACTCGAAGAGCGAAAGTATGATCTCCTCGTAGTGTCGACGCACGGCGGGCAACAACTCGCCGGACTTCAAAAAGCCGAGGTCGACCAGCACGACACCCATCCGTCGGCGCGTGTCAGCGGCAAGCGCCATCGCGCGACCCGCCTGCTCGGTACTTATGGTGCGTTCTCGAACCAGCATCTGCACCATGCGATCCGAAGCCGCACTCGAAACCGCCAGTACTGGACGGCCCGCCTCGAAGAAGATCGATTTTTCGACGTCGCCGCGCTTCAGCCGCAAGCGACCCGTCGCTGTGTTCTCCAGCGCCGCGCCCAGCAGATCGGCAATGCCAACGTTAACGAGTTCGCCGTTTTGCGGCAGTTCCGATCCGTCGAACGAGCGACGCCACGTTCCGACGGCCCGCCGCGTATTGTGTGACGGTATAAACTCGACCGGCGCGCCCGAGTGGATTCGCGACCGTGCGATGATTGAATCAACATCTTCGCGCGATATCTCGATTGTATTCTCGGTCCCAAATGGCCCCGGTGTTTTTTCGGACGGTATTTCGATTCTGGAGTCTCTCGTGACCGGCCCAAGCACGGCTTCGAGGGCGAGGGTCATCTCGGCATCTAGCGTACGATCAATGGTTTCGGTCAACGCCGGCATCCAGTCGTCTGTCCACGGCACGTCGTGCGAATCATTCCGATTCGGTCGGGACGACACACGACCTCGCACGTTCTGACCAAGTGGTTGTAGCGAAGGAGGCTCGGCCAAGAGCGCAAGCGTTAAACCGGGATCGGAGGCCGGACGGGTGGCGTTGCCGGCAGTGGCGTTAAACTCGCCAGACGAGTTCATCTGAGCCTCAATGATGGCCATGGCGACCCGAACCACCTCGGCCGGGACTGCCGGACGGATGAGCGCGAGGTTCCCGGCCTGTTCGGCATCTGCCAACTCTGTCGCATCACAGAGGAAAACAATGGGAATCGCTGTCGCGAACCGACGGATGCGCTCGGCCACCACCTTCGGACCCGACGAAAGCACCTTGGTTGATACGACGACTGCGTCCGGACGCGTCGTTGCCAACCACCCCGCCAGGCTGTCGACAGCATCGGTACAAACCACGGCGCAGCCTGCCTCGCGCGCAGCTTGGCGGATGAGGCTGGACTCTTCGTCGGGTGCGAGTACTAGAAACTTCACGGCGTTGGAAGGTGCATCAAAGCACGCTCTGGGGGTCCACGTCGACCGCGATGCGAACGCCCGCCGGAACCTTTAGTCGGCGCGAGTCCATTGCGGCCGTCAACACTGACAAAAGAGGCGCTCGGTTGACGTGGGACAACCAGATTTGAAACCGATAGCGGCTCCGTAGCCGGGGGATTGGCGCCTCAGCTGGACCCAGAACCCGCACCGCAGATTCACGCCCGAGCGCTCGCAATTCAACGGCAAGCGCCGTCGCCGCCTCGCGGGCCAGTCCACCCGTCGCAGCATCGACCCGAATCACTGCAAAACGTTGATACGGCGGGTAGTTTGCCTCTTTCCGACGTTCAAGTTCCTGTTTAACAAAGCCGTCAAAGTCATGCGTAACCAGGCTGGTAATCGCGGGATGATTGGGGTTGTAGGTCTGCACGATTACCCTTCCCGGGCGATGGGATCGGCCTGCTCGACCTGCCACCTGCTCAAGGAGCTGGAAAGTTCGCTCCGCCGCGCGAAAGTCGGGCAAGTTCATCCCCTGGTCGGGCTGCAAGATGCCCACCAGCGTGACGCCCGGGAAATCGTGACCCTTCGTCACCATCTGGGTTCCGACCAGAACGTCGATCTTGCCGTCGTTCATTTGTCCCAAAATATTTTCGAGTCCCCGCGCTTCGGGTGAAAAGCCGTCCGACGGTTCCGAGTCGTCGTCACTCTTTGGTGCTGACGAAGCCACGTCAGGACCCGCCGTGTCACGATCGAGTCGCACGACCCTCGCCCCCGGTAGCAGCGTCTGAACGACCGACTGGACTCGCTCCGTGCCGGTACCGAGCGAATCCATTTTGGATTCACGACAACGGGTACAGCGGGTCGGTGGCGGCGCGTTCTTGCCACAGTAGTGGCAAACGACCCGACCAAGCGAGCGGTGCAAGGTCATCGAAACATCGCAATCCTTGCATTGCAGCACCAACCCGCACGCGCGACACAACAGGACCGTCGAGAACCCTCGACGGTTCAGGAACAAGATCACCTGTTCGCGAGCGGCAACGGTCTGTCGCATCGCCTCGGTCAACAAAGGCGAGAACAGCCCGTCCGGCCCGAAGGGGCGTTGCCGCAAATCGAGAATCTGCACTTCGGGCAGCGGCCGATCCGCGGCACCTGGCGCAGCCCGCATCGGCAGGCTTAGGTAGCGCAGCTTGCCGGTGTCGCGGTTGTGACAGCTTTCGAGCGATGGCGTGGCCGACCCCAACACCGCCACCGCCTGACACGATTGCGCCCGAACAAGCGCAAGGTCGCGACCGTGATAGCGAACCCCTTCATCCTGCTTGAATGAAGGGTCGTGTTCCTCATCCACCACGATGAGTCCCAGACGTTGTACGGGAGCGAACACAGCCGAACGCGCACCGAGCGCAATCCCCACTTCACCATTGCTGAGCCGACGCCACGCATCCAGGCGTTCACTGCGCGGCAAGGCGCTGTGCAGAACCGCAACGTCGTCGCCGAAGCGGTCTCGGAAACGAGACGCCAGCTGCGGGGTTAGTGCAATCTCAGGCACCAACACAAGCGCCCCCTGCCCCAACCCCCGCACATGCGCGATGGTTCGCAGATACACCTCGGTTTTCCCCGAACCCGTGATCCCGTGCAGCAGGAACCCCGCATACCCACTGCCACACGCGGCAACGATCGCATCGTGGGCTTCGCGTTGTTGTGGATTCAGCGCGGGCGGCAAACCAGGCTCGCGCACGGGAAGCATCGACGCCAACTTGCGCTCCTCCAACTGAACGAGGCCCTTCCGCACGAGCGACGGTAGTGTTGCGCGTTCGCGGTCTTCCAACAGTGCGACGGCGAGCCCTTGAGGAAATTGCCGCAACCGCGCGACCACCGCCAATTGCACCGGCCCTTTGAGCGTCGTCGAGGCGCCCTGTGCGGTGAGAATCACAAAGCGCTCGGTAGGCTCTCGATGCGCAGCACCGACTTCATCGCCCACTTCCAAAAGATTCAATTCAACCAAACGCTGGATCTGCTTGCGGTTCGCGCCGTCACCGGCCACACCACGCAGAGAAAGTGACGCCGTCTTACCCAGACGCTCCAACAACGCGCGGTCATCCGGTCCAAGCGCCGCGATTTGCAAGTCGGCCTTTTGCCAATCGCTCGCCAAAATCGCCATCCCTTCGGGCGACAAACGCACCCGCCGTC
>JAYUPZ010000294.1:0-8327 GCA_043759805.1 Myxococcales bacterium
GGCGCCGTCGACAATGCAATCGTTCGAATCCGAGTACAGGCCGCAAACTGGATCGACATCGACGAGGTGAGCTTGCGGATCGGAGGAAAAGTTGTGAAGCAATGGAACGTGCAACGCCCACCGCGAACGGCTTTTTCGCAAGTCTTTGAAACCCGTGTTGGACCTATTTCCGCGGACAGTTACATCACGGCAGAGGTACAAGGCAATGACGTACTTCCGAGCTACCAGGTGGGCGTTTACAACTACGAGTCAGGCTGGGGCAAGGACAAGTGTCCACCCTTGCCGGGTCAACCTGCAGGCACGGTCCCGTTCGCAGTCACGAATCCGATCTTTGTTGACGTGGATCCCGTGCCTTAGGGCACCGGCCACGCCTGGCCTTTTCCAACAGGGCGGATATATTGCCGCGCATGGAGGAAGCGCTCGGGAAGGCCAAGCAAACAAACACGCTTCGCGTCGCCCCGCGCTGGCCCTGGCTTGCGGGATTGGTGCTATTTCTAGCCGCCGCGTGGATTCCGTACCGCACGAACTCTCCGTTCGGCGACATCGCAAGCATCTTCAATGACCACATTCGCCACGCCTATACTTCCCATGTTTTCTTGAGCAAGGGCTTCGAGCTTTACCGTGTGCCCTTGAACGTTTCCACGGCCGATGTCGTGTATCCCCATGCGCAACACAATTGGGGGCATATGCCCCTTGCCTATCCCCCGGGTCAAATCGCTCTGTTCATGCCCATGGCGCTCATTGGCCGCCACGTGGCGATGCCCACCCCTGTTTTCGGCAAATGGACGGTTGCCTATTTGTTGTTGTTTACCTGCCTGGGGTCGGTGGCGTGGTTAAAATGTCTTGCGCTTGGGCCGCCAGGGTTTCGTCTGGTACTCGGAATCATCACGGTTCCTGAGTTCTTGCATCTTTCCCTTTCGGGATTTTACGATCCCATCTGGTTAGGGTGCGCGGCGATGGTTGTGTTGCGATTGACGCAGGACAGGCCGATGAGCGCGTTGCGCTGGTTTGCCGGCGCTGCCTTTCTTCACTACCGGGCTGTAATCCTTCTGCCGCTCGGGATCTTGGCGACCTGGCGTGCGTGGCATAAACGTCCGTTCAACAAAGGTGATTGGGCAACGGTTGCCTTGAGCGCCGTCGTGTTCGCTCTGGTCCTCGTATCGTTTTACTGGATGTATCCGGTGACGGCCGCCCAACGCGCGACAGCGCCGCCATTGTCGTTGCGCATTGGGACCCACGCCCCCATGCAGACTGCGATGGTGATCTCGATGCTTGCCATGGTGGTACTGGCGGCGCGGCGTCAGTGGTTGGCTCTCGGCACGGTTGCGGTGGGGACGGCCATCGCCATGTCGGATTTCCAGGGCTACGAAGGGTACTGGCACCACGCGGGCGCGATCCTCCCTGTATTGCTCGTTCCTGTGGTCCAAAAATTTCCCGCTCCGTCCGCGCTCGCCACGCAAGGGATCGCCGTTGTTTGGATAATCGCTCTTCAGTCGGTGGTGTGGTTGGTGAATCCGGTTTCGTTCTGGCTCACGTTTTTCCACCGCTTCATCCCGGCATTGTAAAAGCGACTCGCCCGGTGCACCGCCCTTCGCTCCACCTTGCAAGACGCCCTTCATGAACACGACTCTGTTGCTCGATGCTCGCGGTTTGGTGAAATCCCTTGGCGGTAAACGCGTGGTCGACGGGGTCGATCTTGTCTGCCCTCCCGGCGAAGTACTGGGTCTGCTCGGCCCCAACGGCGCCGGGAAAACCACGTCTTTGCGTATGTGTTACGGTTTCCTGCGCCCGGATGCCGGCCACATCCACATCGCCGGTCATGATCTGATCCAGGCACCGGATTTGGCTCGACAGGCTCTCGGTGTCTGCACGCAAGACGACACCTTCGACGCAGATTTCAGTGTACGGGGCAATCTTGAGCAGACCGGTCGTTACTACCGTCCGCGGATTCCCGATCTGAACAAACGCATCGACGAGCTCATCGAACACTTCGGATTGAAGGAGTATGAAAACCACATGCCGGAAACGCTTTCCGGCGGTTACAAGCGTCGCCTCATGATAGCCCGCGCGGTGTTGCATCGGCCAAAGGTGGTATTCCTTGATGAGCCGACCACAGGCCTCGATCCGCAGGCGCGGGTGGCGGTGTGGGAACTGGTTGCGTCGCTGCGAACCCAGGGAATGGCAGTGGTATTGACAACGCACTACATGGATGAGGCCGAGCGTCTGTCCGATCGCCTCCTGGTCTTGCAATCGGGCAAGGTGCGCTCGTCTGGCCCCGCACGTGACGTGCTCGGAGATGTGGTGGGCGAGCACATCGTGGTGTTGCCGGTGACGACGCCGGGTGCAGAGGGTATTCGGGTGTGGCTGACTGAACGCAACCTCAAGGCCTCGACAGTGCTTGGTTACTGGCATATTCCGCTCAACGCCGCTGGCCTCGCCTCTTTCGTCTCCACCTTCGCGACACTGCGCTACGAAGTTCGCATTCCCACGCTCGATGATCTCTTCATGGCGTTGGCCGAGGAAAAACCCCAGTGAACGCGTTCATCCCTGCATTTGCCTGGCAAAGTCGCGCCATCCTCGGCCGCCACTGGCGCGTTCATCTGCGTAAATGGCACACCGCCTTGCTGCCACCTGTGATGGAGCCGCTCATCTTGCTCTTGTCTTTCGGCATGGGCCTCGGCTCGCAGATTTCGGTGCTGTCCTGGGGAGGGCAGAGGGTTGATTACCTGACGTACCTCGCGCCCGGGATCCTTGCTTACACCGCGTTCATGACTGCGTTTTTCCAATCTTTGTTTTCCGCTTACATGCGCATGCACTACCAAAAATCCTGGGAGGGCCAACTCACCACCCAGGTACGATTGGAGCACGTGGTTTGGGGCGAAGCGCTTTGGGCCGCAAGCATGGCAACCGTGTATGCGGTGATGGTGTGCCTGGTGCTCATCGGCTTCGGCATCTTCGGCACATTGCACCTGCACTGGTTTTGGCTCTTGCCATGTATTCCCCTTTTGTTCCTTGGTGCGCTGGCATTTTCCGCCATCGGACTGCTCTTCACCGCGACGCTGCCAAGCATGGATCACATGGGCCTGCCGTTCTTCCTCGTGATCATGCCGATTGGTTTTGCCAGCAGCACGTACTTCCCGCTGCCCGATCTTTCAGTGCTCAACCAACTCGCACTCATCAATCCACTCAATCATCTGGCCGAAGGGCTGCGCTGGTTGCTCGTCACGGGCACGCTGACCTGGCACCTTGCCGCGGCCGCTGGGCTGTTTCTTTTTATGCTGGCGATTCTGATCCCAATCGACATGCGCCTTTTGCGTCGACGGGTGTTCGGCGACGGTTGAAAGCGCGGGCAGAGATGCCCGAGTGCATCAAATGCGGCCCGGGTAGGCACGCCCGGCCGAATGTGCTGTAATCCACGGGCACCGGCGGTCGAACTGATCGCCAATTGACCCGGAGGTATTCCATGAAGTTCGGACGGCTCTTTGTCACGGCTACTTTGTTGTCAACGGTGGCCCCGGTTGCGCACGCGCATATCTTGTTGTCGATGCCGAAGCCACGGGTGCCAAGCAACGACGCCATCAAATACGCGGCACGCCCGTGCGGCGGCACGCGCAACGCTGCAGCCATCACCACGTTCAGGCCGGGCGAAACCGTCCTTTTCAAGTGGAACGAAACGATCCCGCACCCCGGATATTTTCGCATCGAGCTCGACACCACCGGTGACGACAGCTTCGGCTACCTCGACAAGGCGACCTACGACAATTCGTTCTACAAATACTTCAACGGTGGCACGGTCAAACTTGCGGATCTTCCGAAAGAGGTTGTGGGGCCCAATGATGCAGGCAACAGCCTCTGGATCTTGCGCGACTACTGGGGACTACACGACGGCGCAGCGGGAAAAAAGCCCTGGGACGTGATGGTCACGCTGCCGAACATTACGTGTGACAATTGCACCTTGCGCCTGACCCAGCTCATGGCGGATCCCGGTCGATCCTATACGAACGCGTTTTACTTTCACTGCGCCGACATCAAGATCGCGGGGACGCCCGTGGTAAATACGGGCGGCGCAGGTGGAACGGCCAACACCGGCGGAGTAGGCAACGGCGGCACCTCGGGCAGCGGCGGTACCAGTAGCACGGGCGGCGCAAACGGCACAGGTGGCGCGAAGAACACCGGCGGTTCGGGAACGGGCGGCACCAAAACCGGCGGCGCCTCCGGACAGGCCGGGGAAGCGGGTGGTGGCGAGGCTGGAAACGCAGGTGGCGAAGCGGGCAATGCCGGCAGCAGCGGCGACAATAGAAAATCTGGCGGCGGGTGCAGCATCAGCAAACGCAACACATCGCCCGCAGGGCTTATCTTTCTAGCCGGCGTTTTCGCGATCGCCCTCGCACGCCGCCGTCGACACCGATAGATCGCGCAGGCGTCAATCCCAGGTGTCGTAGCGATCGAAGTGCATCGAAAAGCTGGCACGACCCTGAGTCGCCGAACGCAAATCGGTCGAGTAACCGAACATACGGCGGAGCGGAACCTTGCAGAGAACGATGCGCTGATTGCCCCGAAAGCCCACGTCTTCCACCTGCGCGCGGCGTTGATTCAGATCGCCCAACACGTCGCCGACGCTGGCCTCGGGTGAGGTGACCTCGACGCGCATGATGGGCTCAAGCAACTTCGTACCCACCGAACGAAACGCCTTGCGCAAGGCTTCGGCAACGGCGGCCTTTTGACCCGGAATCCCCGACGATTCGGGACGGTATTCGATTCCGCACAGAGCAACCTCGATGTCTTCAAGTGGATATCCCTGCAAACCCGACGTCATGGATTCACGCGCACCATCCATGGTGGCGGCAACCAACGCCGGCGGGATTTCCAGTATCTTGCCCCCTGCAATCGCACTCGGCGGTGGCAGTGCAAGCCGCAGCAAGTTCCCCGCGCCGCGCGCACGCGGCCCAACCCGAATCACGGCGTGGCCAAACAATTTCTGGCCTTCAACCTCGCGTTCAAAGCGCGCTTCACCTTCACCAGCGCCGGCAAGCGTCTCACGGCACACGACCTGGGGCCGACCCACGTTGACCTCGACACCGTATTCGCGACGCAATCGGTCCACCAAAATATCAAGGTGCAACTCGCCCATGCCGCGTATGATCGTCTGGCCCGTTTCCGCGTCGTCGCCATAGCGAAACGTCGGATCTTCGTCAGCGAGTTTTGAAAGGCCAAATTCAAGCTTTTCTTTTTCAGCCTGGGTTTTGGGTTCCACCGCAAGTCCAAGTACCGGATCCTGAATGCCAATGCGTTCAAGCAAGACCGGGTGTTCGGGGCTACAAATCGTATCACCTGTCCCCGCGTCGCGCAGACCCATGGCAAGCACGATCTCGCCGGCGCCCGCCTTTTCAAGCTTCTCGCGTCGATTTGCGTGTACTGCAAAAAGCCGTGCTACTTTTTCCTTGCGGCCGGTCCGGGGATTGAACACCTCTTGCCCGGCCTTGATGACACCGGAGTAGATGCGCAAGTAGACCGCCTTGCGGCCCTCGTCCATCTGGACCTTGAACGCCAGCGCACCAAGCGGTGCATTGTCTTGCGGAAGCAGAACGATCACTTCTTCGGTACCGGGCTTGACCCCATGCACGGGTGGCACGTCGAGCGGCGATGGCAAATAGTCCACCACGGCGTCGAGCAAGGGATGCACCCCCTTGTTTCGCAACGCGGAGCCCGCCAGCACCGGAACCATCTTGCACTGCACACATCCCTGTCGAATCGCAGCTTTCAAGCGATCGATCTCGATCGGCTGGCCTTCAAGGTAAGCCGTCGCAAGGGCGTCGTCGAGATCCGCGCAAGCCTCGATCAATTTTTCACGCGCCGCCGCTGCAAGTTCCTTGAGAGAATCCGGGATGGGTTCGATCCGGGGCTCCTCATCCTCCACGCCCGAAAAATAAAGCGCGCGCTCTTCTACAAGATCGATCACACCTTCAAACGTATCTTCCGCGCCAATCGGAAGTTGAATCGGCACAGGATGTGCGCCCAGGCGTTTTTCAATCTGTTCTACGACCGCGGCAAAATCAGCACCGAGACGGTCCATCTTGTTGATGAAGGCCATTCGTGGCACACGGAATCCGTCCGCCTGCCGCCAAACCGTCTCGGATTGCGGTTCAACGCCCGAGACACCGCAGAACACGACCACCACACCATCGAGCACTCGCAACGAGCGCTCAACCTCAATGGTGAAGTCCACGTGGCCGGGCGTGTCGATGAGGTGCAGCTCGTGGTTCTTCCAGTGAAGGGTCGTTGCGGCGGCCGTGATGGTGATACCGCGTTCGCGCTCCTGGGGCATCCAGTCCATCTGCGCCTCGCCGTCGTGCACCTCGCCTATTTTGTGGATGCGGCCCGAGTGATAAAGGAATCGCTCCGATACCGTGGTTTTACCCGCATCAATGTGCGCCACGATCCCGATGTTTCGGGTGCGCTTGAGGCGGGGAGGCTTCGCTGGTTTCTTGGTGGAAGCAGTGCTTTCACCGGACTCTTCTTCTGACATGGGCTCGCGGATTATAGGGGCCAACGCCGTCAGAACAACCGTAGCTGCAGACGGGGCTCGGACCGAGGCGGCAAAAGGCAGCTTGGATCGTCGTTTCGGGTCGAATTGACCCGGTTTCCGACGAGCCGCGCCTGCAGAACTTCTTCGGCGGCCGGTTTGAGAAGCGCAATATCGGGCCGCTCTAGCCACGCCGCCGCATTCTCGCGCGAGAGGATGGCCGGCATTCGATTGTGAATGACCGAGACCATCTGGTTGGGGGTGGTCGTCAAAATGATGAATCGACCCCCGGGCTCTTCGAGCGGGCGATCGCTCAGGCCCGCCAACAACAACAAATCGCCGTCCTGTCGCGAAATCCAGAGCGGTTCCCGCGAGCTTTTCGGTCCCCGCCACTCGTAGAAGCCATCGGCCACGACCACGCAGCGATGGCGGGCAACGCTCTCCCGAAACAGCGGAAGAAACGGTGCCGTATCGGATCGTGCATTGATGGCAAGACCATCGGGTTTCCCCTGGATTCCGGGCCGCAAAAAACCCCAAGTCTCAAGTCGAAGAACCGGAGCCTCGGGCGCAGATCGAAGCAAGACATGCCTATCGGTCGGCGCAACGTTGTAGCGCGGTCTGAAATCAGCCCGCGTTTCGGCGGAAATGGCGGCATTCAGACCTATGGCCACTGCCTCAAGATCGTCCCGGATCAGCGTCAAACGCCCGCACATGAAGCAAAGTTAGTCGACCCGCGACAGATTTGAAAAGTGACTTCTAACTCTCTATTATTCATGGGTAAATCGCACAACTCTGAAATCCTCACGGTGGCCTTGCGCTTTCCCGTATAGTGCGCGCCCATGCATCCCGGAGATTTCGAGACGCAGCTTGAGACGCTGCGAAAAACCCTGTCGTCCCCAGGCGGCAACCCGGGCAGTTTCAAGTGCACCGACTGCTCAAGTTCGGCCAAGTGTATGTTTTGTGTCGATTGCGACGCCTGCTATCGCTGCACCCACTGTGAGCGTTGTCGCGGCTGCACCGAATGCCTGCACAGCGTGGATTGCGCAGCCTGCCACGGCTGCACCCACCTCATCGGTTGCGAGAACTGCCATGCCTCGGCCTACCTGAACGCGTGTTACGACTGTTCGGACTGCACCTACTGCCTCGGCTGCGTGGGCCTTGTTGGCAAGGAATTTCACATCCTGAATCAACCCCACGACCGCAAGACCTACTTCAAGATTCTCAAGGAATTGGGCTTCTAGGCAAGATTGGTGACACGGTCTTTTGCGGCAACGGTGCGGTTGATGATAAATTTTCCCCCGTGAACCGTCACCCCAGATCGGCCAGAGCGAGGCCCGTTCGGACCCGCAGTCAGGCCCCGTTGCCCAAGCCTGCACTGTCATGAAGGTTCGCTTCTGGGGTGTACGCGGCTCCCTGCCCGTTCCGGGCCCATCAACCGTTCGTTACGGTGGCAACACCTCGTGCGTTGAGGTCCTGTCGGATGCTGGCACGCGGGTGATTGTCGACGCCGGGACTGGCATTCGATTTCTGGGCAAGGAAATCGTGCGCGAAGCACACTCTGCGGGGAAAAAGATTGGCTCGACGCACATCCTCATCAGTCACACGCACTGGGATCACATCCAGGGGCTGCCATTTTTTTCGCCGCTCTATAACCCTGAGACGCGGCTGCAGATCTTTGCGCGCAAACGAGACGACGTGCGGCTGCGAACCGTGCTCGCCACACAGGCCGATACCCCCTATTTTCCGATTCCGTTTCACGAGACACGCGCATCCATCGACTTTGGCGAATTGCCGGACGAGGCCA
>JAYUPZ010000295.1:0-3967 GCA_043759805.1 Myxococcales bacterium
CTTTCCTCGGTCGACGCCGAAACCGAGCGCGAAATCCTCCTCAACTTGATCCCCATCATGAAGAACCGTTCGACGATCATCGTTTCGCACCGGGTGGCGGCCGTCGCACACGCAGACGAGATCCTCGTGCTTGAAGGTGGCCGCGTCGTCGCGCGAGGCAAACACGCCGACCTGTCGATAATCGATGGTCCTTACGCGCGCCTCTACCGCGAACAGCTTGACGAATCCAGTGCCTCACGCGTGGCCGGGGAGGTTGCATGAGAGGCCAAGGGGGCAAACCAGCGCCCAGCGACGGCGAAACGCTATACGGAAAGCTACTGGACCGAACGCTTTTGATGCGCTCGCTCTCGTTCGTGACGCCGTACCGATGGCAAATGTTGTTGGCCCTGTGTCTCTTGCCGCTTTCAAGCGTCTTCGAGCTGGCCCAACCCTATTTGCTCAAGATTGCCATTGATGAACACATCGCTGCGGGCAAACTGGAGGGCCTTGATCGAATCGGCGCCCTGTATTTGGCGGCCCTGTTGGCGCAATACGCTGTTCTGTTTGGGCAAGTCTACCTGATGCAGCGGGTTGGCCAGCAAGCGATGAGCGATCTGCGCCGCGCGGTCTACCGTCATGTGTTGCGTTTGTCGCAGGCCTTCTTCGATCGCACGCCCATCGGTCGATTGATGACGCGCTTGACGAGCGATATTGAATCGCTAACCGAAATGTTCGCGGCCGGTATCGTCAGCCTCATTACCGACGTGCTCAAGCTGACCATGATCCTGGTCGCAATTTTTGCGCTCGATGTTCGTTTGGCATTTTTCTCGCTCGGCACCGCCCCCATTTTGTTCGGGATCGCCTGGGTTTTTCGCAAACTGGTCCGAGAAGCCTTTCGCGCCATCAGAACCCGCGTGGCCATTCTGAATACCTTTGTGCAAGAACACCTGTCGGGAATTCGGGTGGTTCAGGCGTTCGCGCAAGAGGAACGCACAGCCCGCAGGTTCGACGAACGCAACCGCGATCTGCGCGGCGCCAGCGCCAAAGCCATCTCATCGGACGCCGCGCTCTACGCCGTGGTCGAGGCTGTGGGCGCATTCGCAGTCGCGGCATTGTTGTGGCATGCTGGCGGGCGCATTTTCGCCAATACCCTGACCTTCGGGGTGCTGGTCGCCTTCATCGAATACCTCACCAAGTTCTTCGCACCGATACGAGATTTGTCTACCAAGTTCACCGTCATGCAACAGGCCATGGCGTCGTCGGAACGCATCTTCGAGTTGCTCGACTCGCGTGATTTGGATGCGCCCGATCTCGCGGTGGCGGCGAACACGACACCCGCGCCTGCGGGCCAGGTTGTCTTCGATGAAGTCGTTTTTTCCTACCGCTCTGACAGCCCTGTTCTCGATCGTGTTTCCTTTCAAATCAAGACGGGTCAAACCGTCGCGATCGTTGGACCAACGGGTGCAGGAAAGTCCACCATCATCAAGCTGATGCTGCGGCTCTTCGATCCGATCTCGGGTCGCGTGCTGCTCGACGGACAAGATCTGCGCCTCCTGCCAGTCGACACCTTGCGCCGACGCATGGTGCTCGTTGGACAGGATCCATTTCTATTTTCTGGAACCCTCGCCGAGGCGGTTGGTCTCGGTCGCCAAACCGACGCGAGCGCGATCCGCAGCGCCATCGTGAACGCGGGAGGTGAAACGTTTCTGCAATCTCGCCCCGACGGGCTTTCAACCACGGTCAGCGAACGGGGCGGGAACTTCTCGGCCGGTGAGCGGCAGATCCTCTCGTTGGCGCGCGCATTCGCCTGCGATCCCGAGATCTTGATTCTCGATGAGGCAACCGCCAGCGTGGATCCGCGAACCGAACGCCTTATCGAGGACGGCACGTCGCGCCTGTTGCAGGGGCGCACAGCGCTCGTCATCGCCCACCGATTCTCCACCATCGCTCGGGCCGACCACATCCTCGTCATCGAAAATGGCAGGGTTTCCGAGTCCGGCACCCGGGCCGAATTGCTGGCGCTCGGAGGGACGTTCTCTCGATTATGGACGCTCCAGTCCGGAGGGGGTTTACTTGCCGGGCACTCGGGACAACAATCCCCGGCATGAACCTGCTTTCAGCCCGACCGATATCCCGATTGCTGTGCGTCTTGGCCGCAGCCCTCGCGCCATCGGCTCCCGCCTCCGTGCAAGCGCAACACCGTGTCCCGGACTTGCCTTTCGAGACGTACACCCTCGACAACGGACTTGAGATCCTGCTCCACCGGGACGCAACAATCCCGACGGTACATGTCGAGCTCTGGTACAAGGTCGGCTCGAAGGACGAAGAGCCCGGTCGCACCGGTTTTGCGCACCTCTTCGAGCACATCATGTTTCAGGGCACAAAGCACATCCCCGAGGATGCGCACTTCAAGTACCTGTCCGAGGCAGGTGCGTCTGCAAAGAACGGCTCAACCAGCAACGATCGGACGAACTACTTCGAGACGCTGCCAGCCAACCAACTCGAACTCGGTCTCTGGCTCGAAAGTTCGCGCATGGGGTATCTTCTCGAACGTAGCTCTTTTAAACAAACGCTCGACAACCAGCGCGAGGTGGTCAAGAACGAACGTCGCCAGAGTGTCGAGAACGCCCCCATGGGCGCTGTCTGGAAGGTTCAGATCGAGGCACTTTTCCCGGTTGGCCATCCGTATCACCACGAGGTCATCGGCTCAATGGATGATTTGTCGGCGGCCAGCGAGGCTGACATCAGGGGCTTTTTCAATCGGTACTACGCCCCAAACAACGCTGTCCTCTTTGTGGGTGGCAACTTCGATGCCGCGCAGGCCCGGATTCTAATCGCGAAATATTTTGGTCCCATCCTTGCTGGCCCGCCGGCCCTGCGCCGCCCGTTCCCACCAACGAATAGGATGTTGAACGGGGAAAAGCGCATTCCGATGGAAGCCAAAATCAACCTGCCAACCGAATCGATCACCTGGCACACGGTCGCCGCCTTCGCCGAGGGTGAGGCCGAGCTCGATATTCTTGCGTCCATCCTGACAGCGGGCAAGTCGTCTCGTCTGCACCGCCGACTTGTTCACGAGATGAAGATCGCCCAGAGTGTTTCCGCTTATCAATGGGGCCTGCAGAACGCCGGATTGTTTGAAATTTCGGTCTCCCCTTTGCCCGGTCACACCCTGCAAGAGGTTGAAAAAGTCATTAACGAAGAGATGATCCGCATCACGCAGGATCTCGTCACCGAGGCCGAGCTCAGTCGCGTAAAGAACAAGCTGCGCACCCAGTTCGTCTCGAATCTTGAAACCATTCAGGGACGCGCAACCCAACTTCTGACGTATCACACCTACCTGGGCAACGCGGGTTATATCGCCCGCGACATGGGGCGGTACGAAGACGTCACCGCCGATTCCCTGCGACGGGTGGCACACAAGTGGCTTTCGACACCCAACCGTTTGGTCGTAACCATCGACGCCAATCCGAACGCGCCAATCATGGGGAGGATCAAACAATGAACTTTCTTTTTCGTTTTTCATGTATTGCGATTGCCCTGATTGGAACCGCGGGCGCCTGTGCAACCGAGCCCGACGCCGCGCCACCGCGGCTTGCACGCATGGCACCGCTGCGCCCATCAGAAAACACTGAAAATACGACCGACAAGTCGACCCACTTGCCCGCGCCCGTCGTCAGCCTCAAGGTGCCAGAGCGTATCAGCCCAGACGATGAGTTCCGCAACACACGTCCGGCCGCTGTCGCAGAACGCCCGCTTGCGATTCCGCCCGTGACGCGATTTGCGCTGAAAAATGGTCTTCCCGTTGTGATGGTAAGTGACCGGCGACTGCCCATCGTGCACGTCCAGTTGATGGTCAAAACAGGAGCGGCAGCCGATCCCGCTGGCAAAGCGGGACTTGCCGAACTCACCGCGAATCTCCTCGACGAGGGCACCGCCACCCGTACGGCGCTAGAGATCGCCGAGCAGATTGATGACCTCGGTGCCT
>JAYUPZ010000296.1:0-3966 GCA_043759805.1 Myxococcales bacterium
GGCCAGGTCTGACGTCGAACGTAACGCCTACGGTGTCTGCCTTCACTGGGCAGCCTCGATGGTGGCGGACGTATCACGAACTGTTCTTACGCTTGGGATGTCCAACATGAAACGTTCATTTCTGAAAAGGAGAATCGCGATGATCTTGAACCAACAACGACCGACCCGACGCGGTTTGGTATTGGTGTTGACCATTGCCGGCGTAGCGATGGGAAGTACCGCGCTCGCAGTTCAGGGGTTCGCGGCCGACCGGCGTATATCGGCGACAGAAGTGCAACGCATTGCTGACAGGTGCCTCGCGCCGGAAGGCATTCATTTGAACTTCAACGATCACGCGGTCGAGAACGTCAACAAGGCGGTTACAGCTGGCCGCAAGTTTTTTCAGAATGGGAGCAATCGCCTCGAACTCTACCGTCCCGTGGGGGCCGCCGCTTTGGCCAAGCATGACGTTCCGAACGCGTTGCTGGCCATTCCGATCATTGAATCGGGCGTCGGTGAGTCTTACGCATGTCAATGCGACGAAGATTCCGCTGCGGGCGATCTCGGTCCGCGTGGCATCTGGCAAATGATCCGTACGACGGCATTGGCCTATGGTTTGCGGGTAGATGCGGGCGTCGACGAACGTTTCGCTCCAGATCGTGAGGCCGATGCAGCCGCTCGACTATTGTCTGATTTGCACCGGACATTTTCAGACTGGCCGCTGGCCATCGCGGCGTACAACGCTGGACCCGCGAAGATCAAAGACGCGATACGAGCTGGAGGGACCAGGGATGTCCTGGAATTACAACGCAAAGGACTGCTGAATCCGTATCTGTTTTCAGATGTGATCCCCGCGATGATCTTGTTGTGCGCTCCCGAGTTGATAGCGGAATAGGGACGTGGTCATCGGGCACTCTCGGTGGTGTCCGTTGCTTCCCTTGGTCGTCGGCAATGAACGTCGTGGGCTTGTCGCTGTCGCCAAGGGATCCGCCGGTATCAAGCGGAACCGCGCAAGCGTTGCATTTTCGGACACTGCGAGGTTAGGGAGCGCAACTCGATCAAAGAGCAGGTTTCCCTGCGCGCAGCGCGTTGCAGGTTCTTGAAACGCAAGGGAATCCGTCTGAGCGCACGACCAATTCAGGTGTATTTGATTTCGAACTATTTCGCGCAATCTATCCGGGCGCCAAAACCGCTAAATCATTGAAATTACGTGGTCCGTTTCAAGCAGAGTGCCACTTGCCAAGGTGTATCGGCGCCAACACCTCGACCGGCCGCGGTGTATGTTCGTCATGCGATTCAAAATGGACGCGACAATGGAAGCCTTGCTCGCCGATGGGGCAGGCTTGCGGCGCCTGGCGCTGGGGTTGACGGGCAATGACAGCGATGCTCAGGATCTGGCGCAGGACGCCTGTGTACGGGTACTGGGTGGGCGGCCGGATCCGGACCTGAACCCAAAGGCCTGGTTCAAGCGCATCGTACGCAACCTCGCCTTCAACCGGCGGCGCGATCAGATTCGCCTGCAACGGCGGCACGAGGCGGCGCAAATCGAATCGGACACGGTCGGTTACAACTGCATCGAATCGACCGAGACTTTGCACGCCCTCGCTGAAACCTACGAACGTATTACAGTTCTGGTTCGCCAGTTGCGTCCGCCACTGCGTGATGTGGTCGTGTTGCGGTATTACGCGGATCTCACGTCGCGCGAGATCGCGCAGCGCCTGACGATCCCCGAGGGCACCGTTCGCTGGCGGCTGAAGACCGCGATTGAACAGTTGGGTCAGCGCTTGGCTGAAAGCGATAGCGAACGTCCATGGATGCGTGCGCTGGCCCCCGTCGTTTCAGGGGTGAGTCGAAGGTCGTCTCGGCTTTCTCCGTTGATGGCTGGGGCCGTCGTCCTCACAGTCGTTGCGACGGCATTCATTGTTTGGGGCAATCGATCGCCCGGAAAGGTCTTGGCAGGCCATGCCATGCCCGCCGATCGAAGGGATGCACCGGTGCCGAACCACGCGCAATCCCTCGCAGCCCAACCGCCGACCAACGCGGTTCCACGCTTGCCCGCGGAGGTCGTGGCGGTCGAGCCCGCGGAACCCTCATCCACGCAAATCATCGCGGGTAGAGTGTTGGATGCCAGCGAAGGTAGCGTCGTCGGTGCGGTTGTGACTGCACTTGGCCTAGGCAACCGAACTGACCGGGAAATCAGCACGACGACTGACAGCAGCGGGAGCTTTACACTCAAGGTGCCACCCGACGCCTACCGTGTGATCGCCACTGCGCCGGGGTATGGCACGGGCGAAGTTGAAATCTACTTCGGTGCGCGCGGTAAGATGACGTTTCGCATGCAACCCGAAGCAGTCCTTACGGGCACGGTGCTGATCGGCAATGTCGGCATGGCGCGGGCCAGTGTGACCTTGCTCGACAGCGAACAACACCGGGTGCGGGTTGTTAACACCGACGCGCGCGGGCGATTTTCGATGGCCGCGTTGAACCCGGGCGACTACACGGTTGTCGCACACCGGGGTCCGCTGGCTACCGAAGTGCCCGTGTCATTGCGCGCAACCGACCTGATCGATTTGCGAGTGCTGATGCAAAGCCGTGCGCGCATCACCGGTTTGCTGCGCGATGGTCTGGGCCACCCCGTGCGGAATGCCGAGATCACTGTGCATCGCAGAGACTGGCGCGCTGGCGTCCACTGGCACGCGACCGCGAACGACAGTGGCTATTTCACGCTGTCGGGTGTGCTACCAGGCGCGTACATTTTGCAGGCCGAGGCACCGTTTGCCACCGGCCTTGCGCCAAAACAAACTCGCGGTGTGGTCGAGGCCCGGGACGTGGACCTCGCGACCATTACCCTGGAATCGGGCGGCAGGATCCAGGGGCAAGCGCTCACGGTCGACGGCCGACCTGCCGTCGGTGCCCTCGTGACAGCCTGGACTACTGCTCCGGATCGCATCGAGGTATTCAATCGCCGTTACACAAGCACCCGGGTCGATGGCGATGGCATATTCCATTTCGACGCCCTGGCGTCGGGAACCGTGCGCGTGCACCTGCACAACCTGGACGGTACGTCCGCCAAAGTGGACGTGGGACTTGCACCGCGCGAAGCACAATCGATTGTGCTACGTTCGCGCCGTACGGCCACGGTCGCGGGTATCGTGCACTGGAGCGACGGTCAACCGGCGTCGGGCGTCCATGTCGTCGCGGGTTGGAAACACAAAGGGACCGATGGACAGGATGGGTGGGCGGTTGATACGACGACAACCGATGACGGAGGTCAGTTTGAGTTCACGGAATTGCCGACCGATGGCGTTGTCGACGTGGTTGCCAGCCGACGTGCGTTCGGCGTCGTGATGTGTCACGGATTGCCCCATTGCGAACGCACCGAGATGGGCCCTACGATACCGATTGCTTCGCTCATCCTGCCTGTTCAGGCGTCCATTATCAGCGGCATCGTGCTGGACACAGCAGGGGCTCCCATCTCGGGCATGTCGGTGCGAGCTGAACCCATGATTGATGGGAACCGCTGGATCATGGGTGGGGACGGAATCGAGCGCGACATCAGCAACGAACGCGGCGAATTCACGCTCGAGCGGCTAGAACCAGGGCCCCACGTGCTGGTAGCCAGCCATCCCGATCACGCGACCACGCGCATCGAGAACGTCTACCCCGAAACGAAGGGGGTCGTAATCGTGGCTCAGATTGGGTCTACGACGGTTAAGACACTGGGACCCAATCGCGCGGTGAACCCGTGAAGCAGCTTTTACTGGTGCTACTTTACGCGTATGAGTGACAGGTCGTTTTTCAGCGAAGCGATTCTGGCGATCGTCGACGGAGACGAGACGAAGCTGCGGGCACTCTTGCAGGCACATCCGGAACTCGTGCACGCGCGCGTAGATGAGCCGCATCGGGCGACGCTGTTGCACTATTTGAGTGCGAATGGGATTGAACCACAGCGATCCCCCAAGAACGCCGTCCGGATCGCTCGGATCT
>JAYUPZ010000297.1:0-3963 GCA_043759805.1 Myxococcales bacterium
GTGGGTCAAACGTACGACGTTTTTACCGTTTGCATCCATGCGGTAGAGTTCGATGTCGCCGTCGCGGGTTGACGTGAAAATGATCGAGCCATCCTTTCCACAAACCGTCCCCTCGGCGTCATAGCCTCTTTCAAAGGTTAACCTGCGAAGGCCACTGCCATCGGGTTTAACCGAGAAGATGTCGTAGCTATCGTACAATGCCCATACGTAGCCGAGGCTGTGATCCGGGCGAGGTGGACAGCTCCGGCCCTGCAAATGCGTCGACGCATACAATAGATTTCCATCTGGAAAAAAATGTGCACAGGTGGTTGCGCCATCGCCGCTTGAGATGAGATGCCGATCCCGGGTTTGCAAGGGCATACGGTAGATTCGATCGCATCCCTCGTCCGGCTGTCGGGACTGTAACGACAGTTGTTTGCCGTCGAAGGAGAAATACGCTTCGGCATTTTCTCCGCCGAACGTCAGTTGTTGGAGGTCCTCGAGGAATTTTGATTCGTGCGCGGACAGCGTCGCTGTCGTGTGGTCAGGGATACGTTCAATCTCGACGGTGACGGGTGCCGTTTGCGTGGCACATCCAGCGGACCCCATGGAGAGGCAAAAGGCGGAGAACAACAGCCCGTGACGCCGAAACACGATCATGGTCGCAATTTAACCGATTTTGGCGCTGAGGGATTGCACAAGGATGCTTCTTTGCGTTCAATGGAACGGATGAATCGGAAAGCTCGAATGATCGGCCTACTCGCGATGATCCTCGCGTTGTCCACGTCGAGAACGACATCCGCAGGCCCTCGCACCAAGGGCCCGAAGCTGCTTGTGGTGTTGGTCGTCGATCAAATGCGCGCCGATTACGTTGAGCGATTCGGCGGACAATGGAAAGGGGGACTCGGGCGTCTGTTTTCCACGGGGGCGGTATTCACCGACGCGGCATATCCCTACTTGCAAACCGTGACATGTGCAGGTCATGCGACCATCGGCACAGGAACCTTTCCCCTACACCACGGTATGGTGCTCAATGGGTGGTGGAACCGGGAGAAGGGCCGCGTCATGCCCTGCACCGAAGATCCCGGCGTAACGACAGTTTCAGAAACTGGCAAAGGTCAGGCTGGCGACAGCGCGCACCTTCTGCGAGCGGAGACGCTCGGTGACGTCATGCGCGAACAACTCTGGCCCAAGACGCGCGTCGTGGCGCTCTCGCTCAAGGCACGTTCAGCCATCATGCTGGGCGGTCGGCGTCCATTCGCATCACTTTGGTTCGAAGGTGTTGCGCCCGTGAGCTCCACTGCTTTTACAGACCTTTTGCCCGAGTTCGCCCGAGGCTTTTCGGCGTTTTCGGCCTCGACGCCCCGAAACTGGACACCACTTTATCGAACGTCTGCCTATGCCTTTGAGGATGCAGGGATCGCGGAGCCAGCAGAGAACGAACGCTTTCCGCACGAGGTCAACGAGAAGAACTGGTCTACATCTCCCGCGGGAGATCGTGCCCTCGTCGAACTCGCATCGCGCGCTGTGACACAACTGTCGCTCGGTCAAAAGGATTCAACCGATCTTCTGGCAGTGGGCTTCTCGTCGTTGGATCTGGTTGGTCACGCTTTTGGTCCGCGCAGTCACGAGGTGCAAGACATTCTCTTTCGTCTTGATCTTGAGCTCGCTCGCCTGCTGTCGCTTCTTGATCAGCGCCTGGGTCGCGACGGCTACGTGGTCGCGCTCAGCGCCGATCATGGCGTTGCAGCGCTCCCAGAACAACTGGTGGCGCTTGGCATGGATGCCGGTCGGGTTCCGTTGAAGGCCGTCGCCGATCGCCTTCAAGCTCAGCTTGTGTCCGAACTGGGGACTGGTCAGTGGGTGGCGTCGGTGCAATACACGGACCTTTATCTAGTTACAGGAGCCTACGAACGGTTGCGCCAGAAGCCGGGGGCACTTGCGCGTGTGGCTCGCGCGATCGAAACGATGCCCGGAATCGAACGCGTCTTTTCGCGCGATGACTTGCTTCCCGAAGCGCCCAATTGTGCTGCGCTTTGTCGAGCCGCCTCGTTGAGCTATTTCCCCGGTCGCAGCGGTGATTTTGTCCTCGCGCCGAAACCGAACTGGATCACAGTGGATTCAGGGACCACTCACGGATCAAGCAACCTTTACGATCAACACGTCCCACTCGTTTTCTGGGGAAGCGGCATTCGTCCCGGTCGATACGCGGATGCCGCCAGTCCTGCCGACATTGCACCGACGCTCGGTGCTCTCGTCGGTGTTACGCTTCCGCGCCCTGACGGACACGTCCTTCGTGCTGCGTTTTCTCCCCGCCGCTAGCGGGTCAGGACTCGAACGGCGACAAGTGCCAGCACCGCGCCCGCGATGATGCCGACTCCGAGTAACATTGCCAGACGCTTGTTGTCGACTGTACGCCCGGCGAGCCTGTCTATCTTGATCGGCGGGTGCGTGTGTTCCGCTTTGCGAGCCAGTCCCTGAACCGTGTCGTTGTCTGCACTGGGCATGCCACGGGTTGCTCTTGGCAACTGGCCGCCAAGGCGAACCGCAACCTGTGCAAGCGGCGGCGCAACTTCGTCAAAACTGGGCCGATTTTCGCGATCCTTGTCCATCATCTTCGCGATGATGCGGGCGAGTTCGGGATCGACATTCTCGGCGTAGCGGCGGGGATCCGGAATCGGCGCGCTCAGATGGGCGCGCATGACTTCGACATACTTTTGAACCTCGGTTCCCTCTTCGGCGCGGAAGGGTGGTTTTCCTGTTAACAGGTGAAACAAGGTGCAGCCGAGTGAATAAACGTCGGCTCGTTCATCCACTTTTTCGCCGCGGGCCTGTTCAGGGGCGATGTAGTCGGCGGTTCCAACAACCATGCCGCGGCCGGTGAGGCTTTTTTCAGCGGCGACCGATTTGGCCAGGCTGAAGTCCGTGACCTTGAGGGTGCCCCGGGCGTTAATGCCAAGGTTCGACGGTTTCACGTCGCGATGGATGATCCCGGCGCGTGCGGCCTCTGCGAGACCTGCTGCCGCTTGCGCACCAATAACCGAAACCGTATCACTTGAGAGCGGCCCTCGTTCGTCGAGTAGCTTGTGGGTGTCTCCCCCCTCAAGCAGCTCCATCGCAAAGTAGGGACGATCCTCGCCGTCGACGATGCCGGATTCGTATACGGTAATGAGGTTGGGATGGGTGAGCTTCGCCAGCGCGCGGGCCTCGCGAAGAAACCGCTCACGAACGGTCTCATTGCCAAGGTGCTTTTCACCGAGGGTCTTGATCGCTGCCTTGCGGTTGAGCTGTTCGTCTACACCGAGATAGACCTCGCCCATCGATCCCTTGCCAAGCATCCGCTCGATGCGGTAGCGGCCAACCCGCTGACCCAAGTTGAGGGCACGAGCCGGTTTCGACTTGGGCGCGCTATCAATCACTCGAAGGGAGCCCCTTCGTCTTCAACGTAGTTCTCGAAGCGCGTGAACTCTTTGATGAACGACATTTTCACGTCACCTGTTGCACCCGCACGATGTTTCCCGACGATCAAATCCGCCGCCCCCTTCGTGGCTCCTTCGGTATTGTACATCTCTTCGCGGTGAATGAAGAGAATCATATCGGCGTCCTGCTCGATGGCGCCCGATTCACGCAAATCCGAAAGTTGGGGCTTTTTGTCTTCGCGTTTTTCGAGGCCGCGGTTGAGCTGAGAAACCGCAATGATCGGTAGCTTTAGATCCTTGGCCAAAGCCTTGAGACCCCGCGATATCTCTGCGATTTCTCGCTCCCGGTTCTCTTGCTGCTTGCCGCCACTGCCGCGCGCAAGCTGCAGGTAGTCGATGACAATAAGGCCAAGCGGCCGTTCGTTGGGCCGCCGCTCGGTTCCGGGCGGGGGCGGGGGGAACAACTTCGTATCGGCCCTGAATCGTCTCGCCTTGGCTCGAATGTCGAGAATCGACTGGGATGGCGAATCGTCGATGACAAGCGGCGCCTTGGCGAGCCGTGCAC
>JAYUPZ010000298.1:0-8279 GCA_043759805.1 Myxococcales bacterium
CACCCCGGCCCGCAGCGGCGGCGTCTTGAGAGGCCTTTTGTTCCTCGGCAAACAACTCACGCACCATCTTGGCCAGTTGATCGCGCGAACCCGTTGCGAGAGGCTGCAGCGCCGCGGCGAACTCTGCGGCTGAGCCGTACCGCGCTTTTGCATCGCTCGCGATGGCCTTGGTCAAAACGGCATGGACCTCGGGCGGGAAAGTCCTCAGTTTATCGAATTGGGTCTTCTCAGGACCAACCGCCGCACGAAGCAGTTGATTCATCGGCGACTCGCCCGTCGAGTGGTAGAGCGCATGCCCGGCAAGGCAGCAAAACAACACAACGCCGGTCGAGAACACGTCCGCCCGCGGATCAACCGTCTCGCCACGGGCCTGTTCGGGCGCCATGAATCCCGTGTTTCCCTTGACCATGCCAATCTGCGTTTTGCTGACCCGGCTCTGCGCCTTGGCAATACCAAAGTCTGATAGCTTGACCTCACCCCGATAAGATACGAGGACGTTTCCAAGCGACACATCGCGATGGATTATCTCCATCCGCTTGCCCGCGGGATCGGTATGGTTGTGGGCGAACTCGAGTGCCATCAACACCTCGTGAACGATGTGTGCCGCCAACGGAACCGACAGCGGGCGACCAAATTTTTCGACGTGCCGTTGTACGATTCGATCGAGATCACGACCTTCGATATATTCGAGTGCGAGAAAATAATCTTCACCCGCCCGTCCGAAGTCAAAAACCGGAACGATGTTTGAATGGACCAGCGCCGATTGCAGGCGCGCCTCGTCGATGAACTGTGACACGGCTTCTTTGAAGCCAAGCAAGCTCGGATGCAATCGCTTGACGACCAGCTGTCGCTCGAATCCCTCGGCACCGGAAAGGCTGGCTCGATAGATCTCGGCCATGCCTCCCTCTCCAATTTTTTCGAGCAACTTGTATCGGCCGAGCACACTGGGTCGGGCATCGATGGCCGATGCAGGCGCGGGTTTTCCGCTTGGGGCAAGTTCCGTCGGGCGGACGGCAGCCTTCGAGGGGCGATTGGGATCGTCAACGACGGGGCCGGATTCAGGCGCACGCAACGTTGTTGTCGCGTTTTCGCCAGTTATAGAACCAACCTTCGTGTGGCCGATCGGGGCCTGGGCGGGTTCGCGCCGCGTGAGCAACAGCAGGCCCATCACGAAGAATATGGCAGCAAGCGCGAACGGTCCGTAAGCACTGAGCGCGTTGCCCGCACCTGAAGCCACGGGTTCCGTTCCAACCGCCCACATCCAAAGTCCACCCGGCAACTGCCTTGGCGTGGCCAGCAAGGATTCGGGCGAAAGTTGAATACCCTGCGCCTCTTTACCAACAAGGGTCGCAATCGCAGCACGCGCTGCCTCGGGCCCGGCAGCCGAAAGAAGTTTGGCTCCGTCGGTGAATCCGATGGCCGTGCCTGCCAGCTGCGTAGCATTGGCGAGGGTGTCCTTTGGCATTGGCTCACCAACCACGATGATAGCGTGGACCTCCTTCGCCTTCGGCGATTTGTCGAGTCGAGCGGCGGCAGCAATATAGACATTGCCAGCCACGTTGATGAAACCCGAAGCAACACGCTCTGCGGTCGCCATTTTCAAGATGGCATCGACATCAAGCGGCGACGCATCCTTGAAAAGGCGGGCCATGACTTTTCCATTGCTCACTAGAACAGAGAATTCTCCTTCTTTTCTGAACGGCGCCCACCACTCTTCGGTCGACAAGGCATCCTGAAACGTGGCGGCATCCACGCCATTCTCGAATGCTGCCGATAACTCGGGCGAAAGAGACGCCTCAATGGCCTGAGACTGAAAGCTCTGTGCGCCCGCATTCAGTGCCGATACCGCCCTATCACCGAGGGCCTTGCCGGTCGCGGCGATGGTTCCAGTGTCGGTTTTCTGACGAGAAAGGACGATGCCCACGAGGGCGGAGCCCAAACCGAGCAGCATGATCGCAAGCGCAGGGATAAGACCGCCGCGCTGTCGTTTTGTGCTACTCATGACGTTGCTGCTCCTTCGTCCTAGTCTTCGTAAGAGCCGTAAGCTTGGCCGAACTTGTTGAGGTGCGGTCTGCTCGCGCGTTTCTCAGCCGTAAACTCCACCGTCGCACCCCGGCCCGAGACATCCACCCGTTGCGTTACCGGTGTCAAACCCGGTGCCCACAAGATCACCTTGCGGACTCCCGTGGGTACCCCGTCAATGCTGAAGCTGCCGTCGGGCGCAACTTTCGCAAAATGTCCGCTTGGAACCACAAGGACATCTGCACGCATCTTGCTGTGAATGTTGCAGAAGACCTCAATGTGGCCGGGACGCGAAAGGGTGACCGGTCGCGAGGTTTCGCCGCCCTTCATGCTCCCGAGATCGAAGGCGCTTCCGCGCGTCGTGGAAAACACGTTGTGATAGATGGCGTCGCTGTTCGGGAAAACAACCTGGGTGCCGACTGAAACCGCGACCACCTCGGGTAAAAATCGCTTGTCCTTCTGGCGAATCGCAACGGTTTGCGATCGTTTTCCGCCTCGCAAGCCGTCGACATAAACGTAAGCGGTTGAAACACCGGGTGGCAACACGGCGCGCCCGGAGACCGACGCCGACTTCGGACCGTCAGTTCTTGGAGAATCACCGGAAACCACAACAGTTTCGGTAACTGGCGCAACGACCCCCGTTGGCTGCAAAATTGGCAATGGTGGCAATGTAGACGGGTGCGCGCTCGAAGCCGCTCCGGAATTAGAGCCAATCAATTGCAGCAAAATGTCGTACCTTTGCTGCTCAGACTGCATCACTCGAAGGATCAATTTTTTTTGATCCTCCACGTCGCGTTGCAATCGAGTCACCTCGGCCTGCAGCCGGGCGAACTCTGCAGCCGATGGCGGCTGTTGCGCAGTGGCGGTTCCAGGCCAAAGCAACGACCCGCACAACACAGGACAGAGCAATAGCCAAATGCTGTTTTGGACCCAGTGACCGCGTTGTTGACCCATGGAAACCCTCTTAAAATGAAAGGACCAGACTACTCGTGAACACGTCGTTGCGCACCGCTGGCAATCCGCCGAACTCGCCGTTCTTCAAAAACTCTGCCTTTATTGCGCTGTTCGGTGCCAATACCCAGCGAACACCTGCCGTCGCGCGCCAAGATTTCGTCAAATAGAGACGTTCGTCGCCGAGCCAAACGCGGGCGTTGCGGAACTCGGCCCGGCCGAGAACCCCTAAGTTCGAGGTCAACATCCAGTTGATCTCGAGGTAGCCGCCTCCCTTGAGATCGAGGCCATACACATCATCAATTGAGCGCCCGGGCGCTCGACCGAGCAAGAACTGCGCCTTGATATCGATGTTGCCAAAAGTAGCCAGCAGATCCGGACCTGCGAACCACATGATGCCGTCGTTCGACGTCGTCCTATCCTGGGCCCCGTAGCTACCCGACGCGCCCAACTCAACATCGCCTGAGAACGGAAGTTTCAGCGACAAACGGGCTGACCCGGTCTTGGCCGCATTGGAATCCACCTCGTCGTAGAAATGGAACCGTTCCGAGGTATTCGACCCGTTGGTCACCGCTGCCGCCACGACAAATTGATCGGCTCCCCCAAACTTTGTTCGGATCTTGATGCCAACGGCCGGTTCTATGGTGTAGCGGGCGATAAGCGACGGCGTGATACCAAAGCGTCGATTGGCCTTTCGGTTGCGGTATTCGATGCCAATGACCGATTCGATTTTGCCCACGAAGATCGACGTCCGTTGCGATTCCGTCGGCAACCATTCGATTTGTGCGATATCGAGATCCAGCGTGTCGCCGAGGTGGAAATTGCTGCCGGTGCGTGGGGTAATATTCAAACTGGCCGTGGCGATCGCATTGGGCCGAACCGCCGCACGCAGCGCTATGTTGGCTTCGTTCAGGACGAATCCCGGTGCTCCGCGTGAGTTGATACTGTCAAAGCGTTCCACACCGGGCGCCGAACCCAGATCGGCCACTTCGCCGCGCGAGTTGATGGCGGGTGCCAAGATGTCGCCGAGGAATACCCATCCATAGCGGTTGCTGTATTCGGGAAAGAGTCGATGCCCGTAGTCCTGCACGTAGCCTGAACCATCGCCTGACGTGGCGAAGAAACCGGTGTCGATGTAACCGCTCCACTGCACAAGCGGCGCGCGGTTCAGCGCCAGATCTTCGGTGCGCTGCAATCGGTCCTGAATCTCGGCGAGCGACACAAATTCTGGTAGTTCCGCCACGTCGCCATCGTGATCGGTCAGCTGCGTGTCCGCCCCTGCCGTGGGAATCTCGCTTTGGACCTCCATGGGTTCTTGGGCAAAACCCGAACTCGCGTTGCCCAAAACAAGCGGCAAAAACAAGCTGAAATGGCGGAATCGCATTACAGGCGACCTCCCATCGGCGCGACGTGAAGCTCGGGCTTGGGCGCCGTGCCGGTGAGCGTCATCAGGAACTCAACAAGATCGCGTTGGTCTCGATCGTCCAGAAATAGCGGCTTTAACGCCACAGCCTTGATGCCCGCGACAGGCGGGCTGCCACCTCGGTTGTAGTGCGAAACGACATCCTCCAGCGTTGGATAAACACCGTTGTGCATATAGGGACCCGTGATCGCCACATCGCGAAGCCCGGGTGTACGCCAGGCGCCTTTATCATGCTCGCCGGGCGCCCTCGTATAGTCGGCAGCGAGCGCTTCGCCAGCGGCCGTGTTGTCGCTGTACATGCCGTCTCGACGAAACGTACCACTTTGCAACTTCTTGATGCCGTCGTAGTACCCCCAGGGGAGGCATTTGAGACCCATCACGCAATCGCAGGCCTTGTTCCCGACACCACAGTCGGCGACAGTCGGAACGGCGACACCGGTCTGCGCAACGCCAATATTGTGAAAGCCGTTGTCAGACATGAGCGGCGTATTGTGGCAATCGATGCACGAGGCGCGTCCCACAAACAGTTTTGCGCCACGTTTTGCGGCGTCGGAGAGCAGCGGCGAATCGGGACCACTTGCCACGAATTGATCGAAGCGTGAATTCAGACTGCGCAGCTCGAATTCATAGGCCGCGATTACTTTCGAGACATTGACGAGGACACGTGTCACGGCGTTTCGATCGGCTTCTGCCATGCAGTCAAATCCATCGCCCATAGGTTCGGTTGTGCTACCAAACTGACAACCTGGAAGGGATCCCGCCTTGCCGTTGAGTGGGAATCGCGGCATGCACGAGACCGCCGTCGTCTCGACATTGGTCACCGCGATGCATCCCGGTGCACAATCGGGCGGCATTGAGCCACACGGCCCAATCGTCTTTGTTTTGTCGGCGAGAAGCATCTTCACTTGATCGATCGTCCCAACTTCCAAAACGGGAGAGCCGATCAAATCCGAATATTCTTTCGCGTACTTTGTTGCAACCGTTCGGGCAACCGATAGACGGTTGCCATTCATCGACACGCCCGACTCCATCACCTGAGCGGCCTGCGCCCACAATGAATCCGTACGACCGTTCCAGTATTGCAATCGGTAGTAAGCCGAATTCACCGTGGGCTGACTGTTCACGTCGTACCAGCCCGCACCGATCGAAACGTGACCGGGACTTGACGAGGTATCTGCACCCGCGTGTGACGGATTGTGGCAGGAAGCGCACGATATCCCCATTGCCGTTCCCTTCTCCGAACGGGCGGACGCCGTTGTTCGTCCAAGGGTATCTACCCAGGTGGCGGTACCGGAGAACTCGGTCTCGAAATAGAACCGATGTCCAAGCGATATGGCAACGGCGTTGCCGATCAACGCGTTCGACGGGTCTGTTGGGGGTGGACCCAGACCCGCAAGCGAGGACACGCGATCCCACTCGGCATCGCTGAAGAAGCAACCGTCGTTGTCGCAAACGGCGTCGTCTACTTTGTCGCCACAGGCCGAGACAATGAGAACGATAAAGATCCAGGGGAACCGCGAGCGGATCCGCCCACCTACCGCCCACTTTTGCGCGAAAGCATTGTGCAAAGCGGGGCGATTTTAGGCCTGTTGCCAAAACGCGTCAAGACGCCGAACGTGGTTGAATGACTGCGTCGCGTTCCAGCCCAATTAAAGCGCTTTTTCCGTGTGTTGAGTGCCGTCATACGACCAACGTCTTGGCTTGCCCTCGACCAGGGTTGCAAGGTGAACGGGCCGGCGCCACACGCGTTGTATCGCTGCCAGCGTGTCGTACCCGTAGGCATCGTCCAGATCGGTACCCTCGTGGCGGTGTTGTAGCAGGAGTTCACCACGGTTTTCGTGGTTGGCGTCGATGACCGAAATGAAGGGATCACCGAAGTTGGTGAGCTGCGACAGGATCTTCTCTTTAACCTTCTTGAACTCAACCGAGTCGATCTCGTTGCGTTCCGAACGTTCGTTGTAGGCAAAGGAGAAGAACTTCTCCTCGCGACAAAATTCTTCGGTAAAAAACTCGTCGAGGAAGGTCACGTCATTGTGAACCTTGCGGACCTCGAAGATTTTTTGGCGGCCCAACCCGAGGCGCCGGTCCCAGTTCCGGCGCTCATTCATATCGTCGCATTCGTCCCACTCACGCCCAAATCGCCCCTTGTTCCAGCGATCTTCCACGTGGCGCAGCAGCGAAATACCGACCTTGTACGGATTCCATTGCCCGGGTGCTGCCGACATCACGCCCGCGTTGTGATCGGCATAGTCAATGATCTCGGAGGACTTGAGCGCGCGCTCGGTCATGATCTTGCTGTGCCAGAAGGACGCCCAACCCTCGTTGATGATCTTGGTCTGACGTTGCGGGGCAAAGTAGTACGCTTCGTCACGGACGATTTCAAGCACGTCCCGTTCCCAGGGTTCAAGCGGCGCGTGTTCGATGAGAAACAGCAGGATGTCTCGTTGTGGCTCACTCGGTGTTCCGACGAGGCGCTCGCGCTCTTTCTCAACTTTCTTCCGTTGTTCCTCCATGAACTCCGGCGGGTTGATAAATCCTTCCATGTAGCCCTTGGCACGCAGACGCGGGATCTCAGGCGGCACTTCATCGACGACAACGGGACTCGTGGTACGCTTTGATTGCCGGACAATAAAGGGCGACATCGGGTCGATGAGGTTTTCAAGACACAAACAGGTGTCGATAAAACTCTCGACCTTGTCGAGGCCGATGCGTTCAATGTGGCGGCGAACACGGGTTGCGTGGTTCGCCATGCCGTCTATCATGCGACGGTTGGTCTTCGAGAAGTAGTAGTTGTTCTTGAAAAAATCGACGTGCCCGAGAACATGGGCGATGACCATCTTCTGATCGACTTGCGAGTTGCCTTCGAGCAGATACGCGTAGGCCGGGTTGTTGTTGATGACCATCTCGTAGATGTGAGAAAGCCCGTAAATGTGGCTTTTTGACAGCTGCTCGTAATCCATGCCAAAGCGCCAGTGCGGATAACGAACAGGAAAACCACCAAACGCTGCAACCTCTTGCATGCGCTTGTAGTCGAGCATTTCAAAGCGCGTGTCCCAGAAGTCGAGGCCAAATTCCCGCCCGTACCCTTCGATCTCCTTCTGCATGTCGGAAATGTATCCCGGAAGATTCACTTGCCCGTCCCCAGGAAGTCACGGATCGAATCCATGATGCCTTCCTTGTTTTTAATTTCGGAGGTAATGACCGTTTCCTGTCCTCGAAACTGTTCGCGCAAATCCTTGATGAATTGACCGGAGCCGTAGGGGCTCTCGACCTGACCGTAACAAAAGAGGTTCACGCGCGGCAAAATCTGCTTTTTCAAAATGTCGACGCAGATGGTGGTGTCGTCGACCGACCAGTTATCGCCATCTGAAAAGTGAAATGGATAAACGTTCCATTCGGTCGAAGGATATTCATCCGCGATCAACTTTGCGCACAGCTTGTAGGCGCTTGAAATCATGGTGCCGCCCGACTCACGCGTTTTGAAGAAGGTATCGTGATCGACTTCCTTGGCACCGGCGTCGTGAATGATATATCGCGTCTCAATGCCATCGTATTGCGAGCGCAACCAGGTATCGATCCAGAACGACTCCGTGCGGACGATCTCTTTTTGTTCGTCGCCCATCGAGCCCGATACGTCCATGATGAAAATCATGACCGCGTTGGATTGCGGTAACGGAATCGTTTTCCACGAGCGAAAACGTTTGTCCTCGCGAATCGGAACGATGATGGGTTGCCCCGCGTTGTAGGTGCCCTGCGCCACCTCGCGGCGCAGCGCCTGACGAAAGGTCCGCTTGAAGTGACGCAACGATTCTGGACCTGTGCGGCGAATGCCGACGTAGCGGTCTTTTTGCGTGATGATGCGTTCCTTGCCACGCGGTTCGAT
>JAYUPZ010000299.1:0-8272 GCA_043759805.1 Myxococcales bacterium
TGCAGTTCCTTGTCGGTTGGAAGAAATCGCAGTGCTTCGCGATACTTCGTCTGGGCGAGTTCGCGCAAGCCGGCCTTCGAGAGTTCGTTGCCGGTCACCGTAAGCGCCGAGGCGTAGGTTCGACGCAACCGTTCCGCACCCTTTGAACGACGGCCTTCTTTACGGGCTTCGGTTTCAGCCGAAACCAGGAAATGCAGCGATGAGCCCCCATCGGGTCGTGTGTAGTTTCCATTTCGCGCGGCGGCATCGGCTTTTTCGAGCCAGGCGCCCACCGCTTCGGATTCCTCGGTTTCAGTAACGGCAACCCGGACGATCTTGATCTCGGGGCCGCGAATGGCACCGAAATAAACAGCGAGGGCAACGGCAACCGTGGCGAGCCCGAGTGCACCGATGACAATACCCTTGCGCTGCCGACCGCGAGGCGAGGGCATACGATCAGCCAGTTTTTTTTGCCATACTTCGTCGACTGGCGGCAGATCGAGGTGATCCCAATCGGTGCGCACCCCGGCTGCGATCTGGGCCTCGCAAAGCATCGCCTCCACCACTTCCATGCGCTGAGGCCGTTGCGCCGGATCCTTGGACATCATCTGTAGCACAAGGTTCTCAAGTGCCGTTGGGATGTTGCGTTCCGGTGCTCTTTTGCCAGGTGGCTCTGGCTTTTCGGTCACGTGCATCTTGAGAATCGCAACCAGTTCATCGTCGGCAAACGGGACACTGCCGGTCAGCATTTCGTAGGCCATCACACCGAGCGAGTAAACGTCGCTGCGGTGATCGTAACCCTTGCCGAGTGCCCGTTCAGGCGCGATGTATTCGGGCGTTCCGGCTATGCGATCGGTGTCTTCCGCCGTGTCGACGAGGCCTGCCACTCCGAAGTCGACCACCTTGACGCCATCACCGCGTTTCTTGTCGGCAATCAACATCACGTTGTCGGGTTTCACATCGAGGTGAACGATCCCTTTTTCGTGACCTGCACCAAGGGCTTTGCAAACCTGGCGCAAGATGGCGATCGTGCGCCCGGCATCCAGTGCTTCCTCTTCGTGAAGAACCTGCGCGAGAGAATGCCCCGCAAGGTACTCCATCACGAAAAAGACCTGACCGTTCGGCAGCTCGCCGAAGTCAGTTACGTCACAGATGAAGGGGCTGCCAATCTTCGAGGCTGCTCGCGCTTCTTGCCGAAACCGCTCTATCGCGTCGGGTGCGCGAACGCCGTCGGCAAGAAGCGTTTTGAGCGCGACCTGTTTTTCGAGATCGACATGCTCTGCTGCATAAACGGTACCCATCGCACCATCGGCGACGTGTCGCAAAATTCGGTAACGAGTTCCGGGGATTACCTCGCCGGGTGGCAGCAACATGCTCATTCGGAAATCCGGTCCCAGGGACCTTGGCAAAAAGCTATCACGGAGTGCGTCGAGTCAGGAATCCACATGGAGGAAGACATCGGACAGAAATCGGAAGCCATCTTAGATCCTTAAACATCGGCAGATCCCCAAACGCAGAAAAGCCCACGACCCTTGCGAGTCATGGGCTTTCTTCGCTCAACGGAGGTTAAGCGTTTGTCGGACTAGCCAACGGTCGCGTCGCCGCCAGCGTCAGCCTTGGTGCCGCCCGTGCCGCCTGCGCCCGTGTCGAGCTTGACGCCGGCATCGCCGCCAATGCCGCCAGTGCCGCCAGTGCCGACCGTGCCGCCGGTGGTGCCGACCGTGCCGCCAGTGCCGGTGCCGGTACCCGTGGTGCCGCCGAGAGCAGCGCCGTCTGGGGTGTTTTCACCGTCGTCATCATCGCAACCGACGAGGATAGCGGGGGCAATGAGGGCTGCCGAGATACCAAAAACTCGAATGATATGACCGATACGCATGTTCAAAAGTCTCCTTGTGCTTATGCTTTTCTACAATTGAGCAAGAAAAGGGAAAAATTCCGAAGGAAAAGTACCTGTGCCGAATGGTCTTGTCCAGTTTTTTTACACACTTGTCCACATGTTCAGGTGCCTAAATTATCCAGAAAAAATCTTGTAAACGCCTGTATTTACCTGTTGTTTCTTAAATTGACGATAGATAGTCGAGCCTTGGATTCCCGCAATTTTTTCGCGTCCACCTGTCGTGGCGCTAGGCTTCGCGCGTGAGTCAATCTGAAGGGCAGGACGTTGCGAGGCGAATTGAGGTCGCATGTCTCGCTGTCGGACTCGATCTCGTTCATCCCTTCAATTTGACTGAAATCGACGCGACCGAATTCGGCTCCTTGTTCGACTTTGCCCGCTCGAATGCGCTCGGCATGGTTGTTGGCAATACCCGAAACTTGTGGCCCATCTTTATAGAGGCGATTGCCTCTAATCGAGCTCTCGCCACAAGCGAGCACCCGCTCAACGCTTACGTGACCCAGCGGTTGACGGCCATCGTGGCCGAAACCACCTTGCGGGCGGCACACATTGTTTTTGCGCACATTGCCAGTCCCCGGCACTTCCCGATTCAGCAACTGGCAGACCGGGTGGGTCTGGCCGCACTTTCCCCGAGCCATCTTTCGATCCACCCCAAGCACGGCCCCTGGTTCGCGTTGCGTGCGGTGATCGTGGTTGACGTGGACGGACCCGGTCCGGCGATCTCCCAACGGGAGCAGCCCTGTCGAGATTGCAGTGCACCCTGCCTGCCGGCACTGGCACGCGCGATCTCCGTGTCGGGCGCACCGGTCACCTCAGCGTTGGTTGCCAAGCATGCCGCTGACTGGATCGCGGTTCGTGATGCTTGCCCGATCGGACGAGACGCACGTTATGGCGATGCACAGCTTCGCTATCACTACGCGCCGTCGGCAGCGAAACTCGTTCAGGGATTGTAGCCGAGGTTTGGTCCAAGCCAGCGTTCGACCTCGGTCAGCGACATGCGTTTGCGCTCGGCATACTCCGTCACCTGATCGCGGTCGATCTTGCCGAGGCTGAAGTATCGCGCCTCGGGGTGAGCGAAATAAAGTCCGCTCACGCTTGAACCCGGCCACATGGCGTACGACTCGGTGAGCAACATGCCGGTGTTGCGCTCGGCGTCGAGCAGTGTCCACAGTGTTCCTTTCTCGGTGTGGTCGGGACAGGCTGGATAGCCCGCGGCAGGCCGAATGCCCCGATACTTTTCCGAGATCAACTCGGCGTTGCTCAACCCTTCGGTCTTGCCGTATCCCCACGCCTCGCGCACGTGTTTGTGCAGGTATTCTGCAAAGGCTTCCGCCAAACGATCCGCCAATGCCTCGGCCATGATGGCGTTGTAGTCGTCGTTGTCGGCTTTGTACTTCTCGACCAATTCTTTCAAGCCGATGCCCGTCGTGACAGCAAAGCCTCCGATGTGATCGGCGAGGCCGGTTTCTTGTGGGGCGATGAAGTCGGAGAGCGATCGGTTCGGCTCGGCCGCATCTTTCGCATGTTGCTGCCGCAAAAAGTGCAACTGCGCAACCGTCTCCGTCCGGGAGGCGTCTGTGTAAACCTCGACATCGTCGCCGAGCGCGTTGGCCGCGAAGAATCCATACACACCCCGGGCCTGAATGAGCTTTTGGGCAATGATCTGGTCGAGCAGCGCATTGCCATCCTTGAAGATCTGCCGCGCCTGTTCGCCGTACGTTTTGTGCTCCAGAATGCGCGGATATACGCCCTTCAACTCCCACGTGTGAAAAAACGGTGTCCAATCGATAAACTCGCGCAGCGTGCCGAGGGGAAAGTCATCCATCACCTTGACGCCCAGGAATTCGGGCGTAGGCACGTCCTGTTCGCGCCATAGAATCGTACTGCGGTTCGCCCGCGCCGTTGTCAGGCTGACCATCTTTTGCTTCGTTCCGCCATGCATCTCGCGCAGGCGCTGGTACTCGGCGAGGTGTTGCTCGACAAACGCTGCCTTGCCATCGTCGCTGAGCAGGCTGGTCGTTACCGGCACCGCGCGGCTCGCGTCCAGGATGTGTACGACAGGTTGGCTATAGTGCGGGGCAATCTTGATGGCGGTGTGCGCCTTGCTGGTCGTGGCGCCACCGATGAGGAGCGGCAACTTGAAACCCTGCCGCTCCATCTCGCGCGCCACATGTGCCATTTCGTCGAGAGAGGGCGTGATGAGGCCGCTCAAACCTATCAAATCAGCCTTCTCCAGTTTGGCGCGATCGAGAATCTTTTCACACGGGACCATCACGCCCATGTCGATGACCTCGTAGTTGTTGCAGGCCAAAACGACGCCCACGATGTTCTTGCCGATGTCGTGCACGTCCCCCTTGACGGTGGCGAGGACGATCTTGCCTTGCGTCTTCACGGTTTCACCCCGGGCAGCCATTTCGGCCTTTTCGACTTCCATGAACGGAAACAAGTAAGCAACGGCCTTCTTCATCACGCGCGCCGATTTCACGACCTGTGGCAAAAACATCTTGCCCGCGCCGAAGAGATCGCCAACCACGCCCATGCCGTCCATCAACGGCCCTTCGATGACCGACAACGGCCTGCCCAGCTTGGCGCGCGCTTCCTCGGTGTCGGCGTCGATGTACGTGTCGATTCCCTTGACGAGGGCGTGTGACAACCGCGCCTCGACCGTGCCCTTGCGCCACTGCTCTTCTTGCTTTGCCTCGGCGGCGTTGCCACCGGCACCGAGCGCCTTCAACTTCTCGCCGTGATCGACGAGTCGTTCGGTTGCGTCGGATCGGCGGTTCAGTAGCACATCTTCGACGAGCACCTTCAGCTCAGGCTCGATCTCTTCGTAGACTTCGAGCATGCCGGCGTTCACGATGCCCATGTCCATACCGGCCGCGATGGCGTGATACAGAAACGCCGAATGCATCGCCTCGCGCACGCGATTGTTGCCACGAAAGCTGAACGATATGTTGGAAACGCCGCCGCTCACCTTGGCGTGCGGCAGGTTCTGCTTGATCCAGCGCGTGGCATTGATAAAGTCGACTGCGTAGTTGTTGTGCTCCTCCATCCCTGTCGCAACGGTCAGGATGTTCGGATCGAAAATGATGTCTTCGGGCGCCATGCCTTCTTCGAGCAAAATGCGATAGGCGCGCTCGCAAATGCGGATCTTCTCTGCGTAGGTTGCCGCCTGACCCTGTTCATCAAACGCCATGACCACGACGGCCATGCCGTACATGTGAACGGTGCGAGCGTTCTGACGGAATTTTTCTTCGCCTTCCTTGAGCGAGATGGAGTTCACGATGCCCTTGCCTTGCAAAACGCGCAGGCCTGCCTCGATGACTTCCCATTTCGACGAGTCGACCATGAACGGCACCTTGGCCACCTCCGGCTCGCTCGCCAACAAGGAGAGGTAGCGGTGCATGGCGGCGATGCCATCGATCATGCCCTCGTCCATGCAAACGTCGATGACGTTGGCGCCATTTTCAACTTGCTGCCGCGCAACGCTCACGGCCTCTTCAAAGTTGCCTTCCTTGATGAGCTTGGCAAACTTGGGCGAGCCGGCGACGTTTGTGCGCTCGCCAATCATCATGTACACGCCCTTTTGCTGCGTGAACGGTGCGGATCCGGACAGGCGCAACGGTCGCCACTCGGTATCGGGTACCGGAATCGAGATCGTCGAAGTCGACCGCGAGTGGGCGTAATCGCGCGGATGACGGCCATTCAGTGCGCTTGCGATGGCAGCGATGTGTTCGGGTGTGTTGCCGCAGCAACCGCCCGCGATGTTGATAAGTCCCGAATCGGCGAATTGCGCGAGAAAACGCGCCATATCGGGCGGTTCTAGATCAAACCCTGTTGGCGACAGCGGGTTGGGCAATCCTGCGTTTGGGTAGCAAGAGATCGCAACATCCGACTTTTGTGCAAGCTCGCTCAGGAACGGATACATCAAGTCCGGACCGAGCGAGCAGTTGAGTCCGATCGATATCGGATGCACGTGCTTGACTGCGTTCCACAGGGCCTCCACCGTCTGTGCTGATATCATCGTCTCGCCGCCGCGCCCCACAGCGGCCGAGATCATGATCGGTAGCTCCTTGCCGTCTTCCGCAAACACCTCTTGAATTGCGACCAGCGCTGCCTTGGCATTCAAGGAATCGAAGATGGTCTCCACCAACAGCAAATCCGAGCCACCGGCGATGAGCGCGCGCACTTGCTCGACGTACGCTTGCTTGACCTGATCGAAGGTGCAAACGCGAAATCCCGGATCGTCGGCATCGGGAGAGTTTGAGAGCGACACCGTTAGCGGTCCAATCGCGCCCGCCACGAAGCGTGGTTTGCCGTCCTGATTCGCAACACGATCGGCCCACTCGCGACACTGTCGGGCTGACTGCTCGTTGATCTCCCAGGCGAGATCACTCAGGGATCTTGTCTCAATAATCTTCTGGTAAAACGCTGGATCTTTGCGTCCGCCGTGTTCGCGCGGATCGTCCACGAAAAACTCGCTCTGCGTGATGCTGGTCGCGCCGAAGGTATTCGTCTCGATGATGTCCGCTCCGGCCTCCAGAAAGCGCCGATGAATATCGCAGATCATCTTCGGCTGGGTCAGCGAGAACAAGTCGCCGTTGTTGAGCAGATCTTTGGTCGAATTTTTAAAGCGGTCGCCGCGGATGTCCGACTCTTTCATTCCGTAGGTGCGGATGGTTGTCCCCATGGCGCCATCGATGATGGCGATGCGGTTTTGGAGCAAACGTTGCAGCGGATGCTTAAGATTCGAGTCGGTGCCGCTCATGGGGGGCTTATTACACGCCGCAGAGCTTGTTTTCAAAGAGTGAGCGTGAGAACGCACTGTGTTAAAGGCTCAAGACCACGGGTGAAATTACCGAATACGCAGGGGAGCGGGGTGTTCCTGCGTTTTGCCAATGACCCGCTACAGCGATCGCTTCGAGCCTCTCGACGAGGTGGGATCCGGGGGCATGGGTGCCGTCTACATGGGCCGCGATCACCTGACGGGACAAACCGTCGCTTTGAAGGTCTTGTTTTCGAGGGAAGGCCCGAACGCCGAGCGCTTCGCCCAGGAATCCAGCCTACTTGCCGAGCTTTCCCACCCGGCCATCGTTCGCTACGTACACCATGGCATCGGCCCGAACGGGGAGCCGTACCTTGCGATGGAGTGGCTCGATGGACATTCGCTTGAGGAGCGGCTGGCGCGGGGAGCGCTTTCGGTGGTTGAGACAGCCGCGCTCGCGGCAAGGCTACTGGATGCGCTTGCCGTCGCCCATCGACATGGTGTGGTTCACCGCGATCTCAAACCAGAGAATCTTTTTTTGCCCGACGGACATCTCGCGCAGGCGAAAATCCTCGATTTCGGAATCGCACGACGAATGCGAGATCAACGACGCCTCACTCGCGCGGGTGCAACGTTGGGCACCCCCATGTACATGTCGCCCGAGCAGGCGCGGGGTCAGGGCGACATCGACCACAGGGCAGATATTTTTTCGCTCGGCTGCGTGCTCTACGAATGCCTTACAGGACGGCCGCCTTTTGTTGGTGATACGGCGATGGCGGTCCTTGCGAAGATCTGCCTTGAATCGCCGCGACGTCCGGGCAAGCTCGTGAACGATCTACCGCCGGTTTTTGAATCCATGGTCATGGCCATGCTGGAAAAAGATCCGCGCGATCGTTCGTCGAATACGGCTGTCTTGGCACGGGAATTTGCATCCTACGAGGAGCGGTTGCGCGCAGCGGGGGCCCGCCTCGCTGATGAGGAAAAAGCTCGAGCCCGTCTGCGTACGCCTTCGTCATTGACCGCAACCGAACAGCGGTTGTTCTCGGTCGTCATGGCGACGGTGCCGCGGAATCGTGCAGCAGCGGGTGCGACCACGGCCAAACCCACCGAGACCGACGATGGATTGCTTCTGCGCTTGCGACGCTCACTTGGTCAATTCGGAGTCAAGGCCGATCGGCTGTACAACGGTTCGTTTGTGGTGACCCAGGCCGGCGAAGGGAACCCCGTCGAACAGGCCGCGCGAGCAGCGCGGGCAGCGTTGACCTTGCGGGCGATGGTCCCGGAGGCGTCGATCGCGCTTTGTACGTCCAGAATCGACGAGCGAGAAGCGCTGCCAATAGGGCAGGTACTGGAGCGTGCGGGACGCCTTGTCATGCGGTCTTCGCTCGGCCAGATAGATCTTGACGAAGCTTCGATCGAGCTGTTGGATATGCGATTTTCAATCGTCAGAAACACCGACGGCGGTACGGTAACGGGTGTGCTACAGTTTGAAAAGGGACTCTGTGAGCCAGTTCGCTCGATGTTCGGGCGACAGTTGACCTTCGTGGGTCGAGATCGCGAGCTGGCAGCGCTTGAGGCGCTCTATGACGACGTGGTGGATCGACAGAAGGCGCAGATTGCCCTCGTCGTTGGTA
>JAYUPZ010000300.1:0-8247 GCA_043759805.1 Myxococcales bacterium
TATAAGCGCGACCCGACAAGCTGAAACGCAGAAGTCCACTCCCACGCCCGCTGCATTGCAACGACCGTGAAAAGGGGTGTTCAAAGGAGATCGCCGTGAAGCAGTATGTAATCGCAGCGTTTGTCGTGACCGGAGCAGCAACAACCCTCGGTGGATGCCAGGGAAGCATCCAGGGTCGCGAAGGGAGGGGCGGAGGCCACAGCGCACCGAACAGCGGCGGCCAGGCCGGTTCAGCCGATCTTGGCGGCACAGGGCTAACCGGCGGTGACGGTCCAACGCTCGTCAGTGCGTGCAGCGGCGAAACTAGGGTAGCTCCGGGAGGATGGAGGCGGCTTACCACCCGACAGTATGCGAACACAGTTCGGGATCTCCTGGGGATCGCCCCGGACATTGGTGGATTTGTTGCCGACGGGCGAACTGGCCCATTCACCACGAACGCGCTCATTCCCCTGCAAGAGATCGACGTGGATGGCTACGGCTCGGTCGCTGCGACGATGGCGAAGAAAGCGGTCGCCAACCTGGCAACGCTGACAAACTGTAACACAGCTTCGGGTGGAGAGGATAAATGCGCCGCGCAGTTCATCGCAAACTTTGGCACCCGCGCCTACCGACGCCCCTTGACGACCGATGAAACCGCAGGTTTTCTCACCGTGTATGGCGTCGGACAAGCCGAGAGCCACGCGACCGGCATCCGGATGGTGGTAGAAGCAGCCTTACAGTCGCCTAGCTTTCTTTACCTGGTAGAGCCGAGCGCTCCATCGGCAGGCAAGATTCGCCAGCTGTCAGGTTACGAAATCAGTTCGCGACTTTCGTACCTGTTGACCGGAACGATGCCCGACGCGACACTATTTGCGGCGGCTCGAGCCGGGGAGCTCAATGATGCAAAGGGTGTTGCGAAAACCGCAACACGGTTGATGGTTTTTCCCAAATTCATCGAGCAAACTGCAGTGTTCCATACCGAATTGATTGGAGTGGACGCTTTGTTCGATGACAAGACCGTATCAAAGCCGTCGGCTAAATATCCAACATTCGATGCCACCATGCGCGCCGCGATGCTCGACGAACCCCGTCGGTTCGTCAACCACGTGATGACCAAGGGCGAAGGAACGATTGAAGAGCTCCTTACCGCGACCTATGTGTTTCCCACAGGACCGCTGGCCGTAACGTACGGCAATCCAAAGGTTGATAGCAATGGCATGGCCAACATCGCGAATGGAAGCCGAAGTGGCTTATTGACTCTGGCAAGCACGCAAGCGGTTCACCCGCGGGTCGCGTCGCCAAATGCTGCCGTCAACCGCGGCCACATGGTTCGGCGTGACTTTCTCTTCCAGACCGTTCCACCTCCGCCTGGCGCCGTTGATTTCGCACCGCCCCCCAACGCTGATCAATTGTCCGCACAAGAGTTGCTGCGTGAACATCAGGCCAACCCAACCTGCAAGGGATGCCATGAGCTGATGGATTCGATCGGTTTCGGATTTGAGAGTTACGACTTGATGGGCACCTATCGTACTACGGATGAGCGCGGCCAAAAGCTCGACACAAGTGGGGAAATCTCGGGACTCGACAGTGGAACGTTTCTAAACGCACGCGAGATGACTCAAAAGCTTGCAAAAAGTCCGGAAGTTCGTGGCTGCATTTCCACGCAATGGTTTCGATTCGCGCTTGGACGCGACCCTGAACTTGCAGATGCGTGTACCGAACAGTTGTTCACCGAGGCGCTCTCGAAGGGCAAGGGTAGTCTCAGGGACGGCCTCATTGCGCTCGTCACCAGTGATTCGTTTCGTTTCAAGGGAGAAGAATAACCATGGCCTTCACATCCGCTTCTCGGCGTCAATTTGTGAGCGCGGTCGCTGCGGCAGGCGGCGTAAGTAGGCTGGCACCGTTTCTGCCGGTGTCGGTGCACGCAGCGGAAACGCCGAAACGAATTCTGAGTGTGTTTCACCCCATGGGTTATCTCGAACACTCTTTCTGGCCCACCGGGACGGACAGCGCTTACACGCTCGGAGAGACGATGACGGCGCTTGAGCCGTGGAAATCCAAGCTCATTTTTCCCGATGGCATGTATGTCTATGGTTCGGGTTGGCTCGGCGGCGAGGATGACAACGAGCACGCGAACGGCGGCAATTGCGTCTTCACGGGTTCACGCAAACAAAACTTTTCAACAGGACCATCGATTGAACGGGTCATTGCCGACGCGCAATACGCCGTGGCAAAGACGAAGTTCCGCGCCCTGACGTTGGGCGTGAACTCCGGCGGTGCGAGTCCCCATACAACTGTGTTTCACAGCAAGGCGCAGACGCCTGTTACCGCCCAAACCAATCCACAAGCGGTTTTTGATTCGTTATTCAAAGATTTTAGCGGACCGACCATGCCGGCCACCGATCCGGCAAAGCCGATCGACACCACTGCACAACGCCTTCGCGAGCAGAAGCAGTCCATACTGAACATGGTTCGCGCCGACTTGAACCGGCTGAAATCGGTGGCCGGCTCCGATGACAAACGAAAGTTGGAAGCCCATCTCGACGGAATCAGCAGCCTCGAAAACCGACTTCCAAAACTTGATCCGGTATCGTCGGGGGGAGGCTCCGTACCGCCTGGCTCCGCAACGGTGGGTTGCGCCAAGCCGACGTTGCGCTCGGGTAACGACACTGTGATTGCGGTTCAGTCTCAAATGGATCTCATTACAGCCGCATTTTCCTGTGACATGACACGATCTGCTTCTCTGCAGCTCGGAATCTGTGATGGATTTACCGACGTTCCGGGATTCGCCAACCAACATGAAACCACGCATTCGTCTGGCGGCAGCGCAAGCGAGGCAACGCTGAGCGAACACAAGAAGTGGGACCGATGGTACGCGGGTCACTGGGCATACCTGCTCGGAAAACTTGATTCCATAAAAGAGGGCAACGGCACGCTGCTCGACAACACCTTGATCGTTTTTGGCTCGGACACCACGACATGCAGGAGCCATCCTGACGGTGGGGCGCACAATTTCTACCGATTCCCGCTGTGGATGGCTGGAGGTGGAAACTTCGCATTCAAGACCGGTCAATACATCAAGCTGCCATGGGGACCCAATCCGAACAGTTTGGATCAAATCAAAAAGTGGATCCCCCATCAACGACTGCTGACCTCAGTGGCGCGTGCCTTTGGGCTGAACGTTGACAAGTTCGGTGTTACGGATCCAGGAAGCGGACCGCTGTCGCAGCTCACGCCGGTTTGACAGGCAACCCGGCGCGGCGATTGCGACGACACTTTTCTTCTTTTGGGTCGCCTCAAGAAAATCTCGATGGAGAAAATTGGATCTATCGCTACGTCCTCTCGCGTCGGGTTGTTCGTCGGACTTGGTTCAGTGTTGGCCGTGGCGTCATTGCCCAGGTCGCAGGCACAGGCGCAAGGGCTGCCTGGGAAAACGGTTGCCACGGCCACATCGCGAGCGCGCGGGCTCGTATCCAGAATGACGCTTGATGAAACAGCTCACCCAATTCAGTTTCGGGCAACTCACCGGCCCTGGTGATCGAAATGCAAGTATGGAGCGCCAGCGCGCGCTGATTGAACAGGGCAGACTGGGCTCCGTCATCAACGTCATGGGCGCAAAAATCACGAATGAACTTCAGCGCATTGCCCGCAACTCTACATTCGCCGCGTGGCATCCTTTGGCGCCGCCGGAACACGCCCGCCCGCTCGTTGGCGTCGATATTCCAGGGGCCGCACGCCCAGCGCCATTTTGAAACGTTTGCTGAAATAGCTTTGATCGTAAAAGCCACACGCCTGCGCAATTTCCCCAAGTGACGCATGCGAAACTTCCAAGCGGTGACGGGCCGCCAGGATCCTAACTTGCATAATGTAAGCGCGCGGCGTCATTGCGAACAAACGCTGAAATTCACGCTGAAACTGGCTAATCGAAAGATGCGCCAGGCGGGCGAGATCGCGTACCTCAATAGGCATCCCAAAATGCTGCAAGACGTGATCGATGGCCGCTGTCAGACGCCGGTACTCACCGGGTGAGTCGCCGACGCGCTCGTACGGGCGCATCACGCCCGCAATCCCGATGATCGCACCCTCCCGGTCGCGCAGCGGCATTTTCGTCGACAGATACCAGCGCGGCACCCCGTCGGCGCCTGACACAAGCCAGATTTGATCGGCGAGCGGTCGTCCGGAACGCATGATCCGCAGGTCTTCATCCACGTATTGCTGCGCGAGGACGGGCGGGGAAAAATCCCAATCTGTTTTTCCGATCATGCTGCTTGCAGACGAACAACCGTGCAAGGTCCACAGTGCGCGGTTCACCATCATGAATTCATGACGCTCGTTTTTTACGAATAGATACACATCAGGCAGATGGTCAAACAAATGCCCCAGTAAGCCGGCATCGGCGATACGCCGGAAAAACTGTTCTGCGCGATTCTGATTGATGCGTCTTAAATACCAAAAAAGGCGCGCCGAGTACAAGCGCTTAAAGGCCCGGTCCGACAAAGTCGCGGGGTGCGGATTACCCTTGCCCTGGCAACCATCGCGACGCTGTGCTTCGGTTCACCGGGCTTGACCAGGGCAAACGGCCTCCTGTTCAACCGAGACATAAGGCCCATCCTTGCGGAGAAATGCTTTCACTGTCACGGCCAGGATCCGCAGAGCCGAAAGGCGGGGCTCCGACTGGATACCTTTGAAGGCGCCACGCGGCGACGAGACGGCAACCCGGCCGTGGCCCCCCGGGACGTGGCGAAAAGCGAGTTGGTGACACGTATTTTCTCGACCGATGAAGACGATCTGATGCCGCCCCCCGATTCGCATCGACCGCTGAGCAACGAAGAGAAACGCCTGCTCAAACAGTGGATCGGCGAAGGTGCGTCGTACGAATCGCACTGGGCTTTCGTGCCGCCAAGGCGTGCGACCGTGCCCACATCGGCGCGAGCAGACTGGGGGCTCTCGCCGATCGATGCGTTCGTGCTCGATCGGCTGCAACGAGATGGTCTTTCGCCAAGTCCGGCCGCGCAGCCTGAGATCTGGCTCCGGCGGGTCACCTTTGATCTCGTGGGTCTGCCTCCCACCACCGCGGAGATCGACACCTTCCTGGGCGAAGTGGCATCGGTGGGTGAGCGGGCCTACGCATCGGCCGTCGATCGACTGCTGGCGTCGCCCCACTTCGGGGAACGCATGGCGCAAGATTGGCTTGATGTCGCACGCTACGCCGATACCCACGGCTTCAACAACGATTCGGCACGATCCATGTGGCGCTGGCGAGACTGGGTGATCGACGCGTTTAACGAAGGACTTCCCTATGATCGGTTCATCACCGAACAGTTGGCCGGAGATCTGCTGCCGAATCCGACCATAGAACAAAAACTGGCCACCGGATTCAATCGCAATCACGTGATCAATTCGGAGGGCGGCATCATCGATGAGGAGTACCGCACCGAATATGTCGTCGATCGCGTGCGCACCCTGGGGATGGCATGGATGGGCCTCACGCTTGAGTGTGCGCGCTGTCACGATCACAAATACGATCCGATTGCTCAGCGCGATTTCTACGGACTGTTCGCATTTTTCAACAACGTGCCGGAAATTGGCGAGGACGGTCGGGTGGCCAATGCGGCGCCTTTTTTTCCGGCACCATCCCGGGCAGAACAGCGCCAACTGGCCGATCTCGATCACGCCATTGAGACACAGACTGATCGACTGAATCGGATCGGGCAAAGGACTTCCACGCCCATCAACACGGCACCCGGCGAAACACGCGCACCCGTGGGTCTTGATGTTGAGCTCGGCCTGAGCGTTAACCAACCGTGGACGTTTGCCTCATGGGCGAGCGCCCCCGGCGTACTGGCATCCACGATGGAAATGTCCTCGCCGCCATCGTCCAAAGATCACGGTCGCGGCGCGGAGATTCGTATCACCGATGACGGGGCGGTGGAATTCCGGATGGCCGAGCGGTGGCCCGCCTACGCCATCGCAGCACAATCTCGCGGTCGCATCCGTACGGGTCAACGCCACCACGTGGTCGTGGCGTACGACGGTTCGCAAGTCGCGCGTGGAGTGCGCATCTTCATTGATGGGCGCGAGAGTTCGACAGAGGTGGTTCACGACGATCTGCCACCGAGCAAGAGCAAGAAAATGCCACCGCGTCCCATCGCCACCGCATCGGATTGGCAGATATTCGGGAGGCTGTTGTCGGCCGACGAGATTGCCACCTGGTCGGAAAATCTTCTTGTCGGCTGGCTGAATTCGCCGCAGGGCGCGAGAGAAGGTGTTGCTCGGCGCAATTTTCTTCAAACCGTGGCACTTCGTCGCTCAAGCGCCGAATACGAACGCATCTTTGTGGCGCGCGAAGGCCTGCGCCAATCGCGGCTGAAGCTGGAACGTGTCCTGCCAACCGCGATGGTGATGGTCGAAAACACGCCGCGGCCGACACATGTGCTGATGCGCGGGCAATACAACCTGCCGGGCGAAGCCGTGACCGCCCGTGTTCCCGAACAATTGCTTGGCGCCTGGCCCACTGACGCTCCCCGTAATCGACTGGGGCTCGCACGGTGGTTGACCGGGGCCAATCATCCGCTCACCGGTCGCGTCGTCGTCAACCGCCTATGGCAACAATTGTTTGGCACGGGATTGGTCAAAACCACCGAGGATTTCGGCCTGCAAGGCGAATTTCCCAGCCACCCGGAATTGCTTGACTGGCTTGCTCGCAGTTTTGTGGATGGCGGTTGGCGGGTAAAAGTTCTGCTCCGCGAGATCGCGCTGTCGTCGACGTACCGGCAGGATTCCGCCGCATCCGCATTGTTGCGTGAGCGCGATCCAGATAACCGCTTGCTGGCGCGGGGTCCGCGTGTGCGACTGTCGGCCGAAATGATCCGCGACCAGATGCTGGCTGCGAGCGGGCTTTTTCGCCCACGCCTGGGTGGACCGAGCGTGTTTCCCTACCAACCTTCCGATCTTTACAAAGGGATCGTCGTTGACGCGGATTATCCGGGAACCCGCTGGGTGCAAAGCGTGGGCGATGATCTGTATCGACGCAGCATTTACACCTTCTGGAAACGCACCGTCCTGCATCCGACCCTGGCCATCTTCGACGCACCCGATCGCGAAGTGTGCCTGTCGCGACGAACCGTCACGAATACGCCCCTGCAAGCGCTGACGCTGATGAATGAACCCGGCGCGATCGAGTCCGCGCGCGCGCTGGCGCAACGAGCCTTGCACGAAGCAGGATCGGGCGATGACAAGCAGTTGAGCTGGGTCTTCCGTGTCGTCACGAGTCGATCACCAACCGCCAAAGAACGACAATCCCTGCGTCACGCTCTGCAACGATTCCGAGACGCATTCGCGGCCGATAGGCGAGCAGCGCGCGCCTTTATTTCAGTCGGAGCGTCACCACCCGATCGACGTTTACGAACTCGGGATCTAGCCGCGATGACTTCAACCGTCAGTCTGATTTTCAACCTGAGTGAAACGGTCAGCAAGCACTGAAAGATTGACCATGCTGCATACCCGACGCAATTTTCTTTCTCATACCGGTTACGGATTGGGTGGCATGGCCCTTTCACAATTGCTACCGCCGACGGCATTGGCGGCCTCACCTGAGCAAGTGCCCCATTTCGCACCGACGGCCAAACGTGTGATCTTCCTGTTTCAATCCGGCGGGCCCTCGCATCTGGAGTTATTTGATCCGAAGCCAGCACTCGAAACCTTGTTCGATACCGACCTGCCGGATTCCGTGCGCCAGGGTCAACGCATCAGCGGCATGGTAAGTGGTCAGGCCCGTCTCGCGTTGCAACCAAGCCGCTACGCGTTTCGCGCTTGCGGGCAAAGCGGTACCGAGTTAAGCGACCTGCTGCCACACACACAACAGATTGCCGACGACATTTGCCTCGTGCGCTCCATGTACACCGAGGCGATCAATCACGATCCAGCGATTACTTTTGTGCAAACGGGCAGTCAGCAACCCGGACGTCCCAGCATGGGTGCATGGATCGACTACGGCCTCGGCAGCATCAATCAAAATCTACCGTCGTTCGTGGTGCTGTGTTCGGTGCCGAGCAAGGGGACCCCCGATCAAGGCTTGCTCGCTCGCCTGTGGGGCGCGGGCTTTTTGCCGGGCCGGCACCAGGGGGTTCAGTTACGTGGCGGCAATGAACCCGTTCTTTATCTACAGAACCCACCGGGCATCTCACGTACGCGGCGGCGGGGCTATCTGGATGCGTTTGCAGCGCTCAACCGCGCGCACGCCGAGGCGGATTCGGATCCCGAAATCGA
>JAYUPZ010000301.1:0-8244 GCA_043759805.1 Myxococcales bacterium
AGCTGTTCACGGCGCCGTCGGTTTCCCAGGTGATGTGGTCCATCAAGCGGATGGACTCATCTCGCATGGCCGGTACGACCGCAGCGAAACCCGGATAGGCGGCCGTATCTTTCTCGACCTTGTCGAGCTCATCGAGCCGCAACCAACCCGAGTAGAATCGCTTCAGGGCTTCGCGCGCCCGCGGCGTCCCCAGCAGCCTGGTCGACTGCGCCGTGATTTGTTCGCGGGTCTGCAACTGGTCCGCTGCGGCCGCCGCAAACAGCTCCGTATCGGGCATCGACGCCAGAAGTAGATAGGAAAGGCGGGTGGCGACTTCCCACGAAGTGAACGGCACGAGCGTAACGTCGCCGTGGGTTGTCGATCTCGCCGGATCGCCGTGTTCCGGCCGGTAGAGAAAATGAGGCGAGCCGAGCAGACGCTGGATCACCAGCTTGATGCCATTCTTGTGATCGGCTCCTAACTTTCCCGCGGCATAGGTTTTGAGATAGCTGGTTAGCTCGGGCACTTTGACTGGCCTGCGGAAGGCACGCTGCCCGAACTTCGTGATGAAGGTTCTCGCGCAGACATCTTCACCCAACTGGGCAACATTGCAGGGGACCAGTTGCTCGATGGTGCTGCTGGCACGGGTTGCCAATCGCTCGGCCGTGTCGATGAAATCATTGGCTAGGGTGAAGGTCACGGACTGGGTGCTGGTGTTGTTGTCGAATCCAGCCACCACCGCGTCAGGCGGAAAACTTGCCGACGGTTTGGAATCGTCGTTGAGCAGATCCCGGATCGTGTTGTCGTACTCCGCGCGATTCAGCCGGCGGAGCGGCGACGGCCCGGCATTGATCTCGGGTTCGACCGTACAGGCCTCGCCGGACTGGCCGCCGGGACCAGGATCCGGAATCGGATTTCCGTCGTCGTCAAACTTAACACCGGGCTGCCGGTTGTTTTCGGGCGCGATGGAGCCCGTGCAACCGACCCCCAGCGTCAGCAGAAAAACAATCCGAACAGATACAATTTGCATGGAATTCCCAAACATCGGAGGTTCCTTTCGCGGGCAGGTCGAACGACGAAATTTCACGGTAAGTCGGCCAGGTGCGTTTTGTAAGTCGGTGTGAAGCTGTCACCCGGTCTGTCTAGGCGGATGCGCATAGTTCAAGGGAGGAGGCGCACCGCCGCCCACCACATGATGGCCTTGGGGTTTGGGTGGTGCGTGAAGTGGTGCTGCAGCTTTCCCGTGGCCTTCTGGACCTTCCAGCTCACGATCTGCCCGGTGTTGTGGTGGACCACAAAGACCTGCGCGCCGTCGGGATGAATCGCCACGTTGCGGGCCTGCTCGCCGCGGGTGCTTTGACGCTCGGTGAACGTGAGCTGGCCGGTATTGCCGTCGATCGTGTAGGACGACATGAATCCCGGCACCCGTACGCCACTCGTGGCGTACGCAAAGGCGCCGTCGGGTGTGACCGCCACGTCCATGCATCCGTTGCTGGGATCGCAGGCAGCCGATCCGATTTTTGTTATTGCGCCCGACGTCACCTCAAGGCGATAGGCCTCGACCTTGCCCCCGGTGGTGGCCGCGTAGACAAATTTGCCGTTGGGATGAAAGGCCGTTCGTTCTGCCCCACTCGCCGCTGCCCGGCCCGTCTCGCGAAGTCCGCCGGTCGCGCCATCGAAGGCGTACACGATGACGTTGCTGCCGGTCGAGCGAAAGATGAAGCGGGTTGCCCGACACCGTGTAACGACCCAGAACCTTGACCGCAAGGGTGCGCGGATCGACGCTCGCCGCCCACACCTTTGCCGCGGCGTTGTCGGTCATGAAGAATTTTTCGCCCCGTTGGTCGACTGCACCCCAGGTGAAAAAGCCCTCCGCTGGGGGGAGACGGGCCTCGTCGAGATCCCAGAAATTCCATCCCTTGAGAGTAACCTTGTCATCGGGCGATATCACCGGGAAGGCGTAACAGCGATTGAACTCATAAAACGCTTGCGGAAAGACTGCATTGAGCGTCGAGGATAGGTAAAACAAGCGGCATTTGCGAGTGCGTCATCTTGCCGATCGAGCGCGTTATGTCTACTACGCTGCATCCGCCCCCTGCCGTCCCACCCTACCCCGCCCTGCCGGGAAACCTTGACGCCCGGCTGGGTGAGGCTGCGCTCCCAGTCGTCGCGCGGCGACGGCGGGGGATCGGCGAACGTGGGCACGAAGGTGGATTGCAAGGCGCCAAACGGGAAGGTGAAAATGACGAGACGCCGTGGCGTTTCGGCTGCGGTCGCGTGGCGCCGGGTCACGATCGCCGATGCTCCAACGCGCGTCAGATCTTCAACGACCGCAGAGCGGAAAGGATCAGGCCTCGATGGCCGAAACCGTGGTGGTTGCGACGCGGATTCCCGTACCGCCCGCCTGCCCCAGTTTGGGAACGTCCACGCCAACCGCCCGCACTGCCGTTAGCATCACCTGCGGTGCCAGGCCATTTAGATCACGGTGGTGGATTCCGGACTTGATCTTGCCTCCGGCCTTGCCCACCAGCAAAAGGGGGTGATTGTTCCAATCGTGAAAGCCCGCCGTTCCGTGCTCGGAGGTCCCGAAAATGAGCGTGCGGTCGAGAACGTTGCCGCCGCCTTCCGGTTTCTCCTTCAACTTCTGCGCCAGGTAAGCGAAGTTCTTCATGGTGAAAGTAATCGTCTTGGCATAGTTCGCGGTTTGCGGTTCGCGATGGTTGAACTCGTGCTGCTCTTCATTGCTGCCGACTTCCCAGTAGTAGGCCTGGCTCTGTGTCGCCGACCATTCATAGGAAAAAACTCGCGTCAGATCGCAGGCCAGCGCGCTCGCAAGTAACTCGGACATTAGCTGGCTCTTCGCCTCCTTTTCTTCGTGCGTGCTACCGTCGCCGAAGTTTTTCGACGGCGGTGCGCCCGGTTGGCTGCAGGCCGCAAGCGAGAGCGCCGGCATTTTTTCGCGCAACTGGAGCCGCGCTTCCAAACTGCGCAGGCCTTCAAGATGGCTCTCAAGCCGCAGTTTGTCGCTCGAACCCAGCTTCAGCTTCAACGTGTTGGCGTCACCGATGACCGCGTCAAGCATGCTCTTCTCGAACGCGGTCGTGGTCTCGATGATCGGCATCGGCCTGTTCGGGACGCCAGCCGAGAACAGTCGGTTGTAAAGAGCCGCCGGCGAAGGTTCGTGCCGGTTGTAGGTCGTACCGCCCCGATTCCACGAACTGTTGCTGCTGTACGGACCCAGGCGAGAGATGCCGATAGCGACCAGATCGAACTTCGCCTGGCCTTTCCACGACTCGACTACCAAGGCATCAAGCGACGGTTCGGGCATGTTCTGACCGCGGTACGTACCGACGCAGGAACCCTGACACACCGTCAGATCGTGGGACGATGACAGCGCGATGCCGCGCGCGGGAATGTGCCCGGGGCTGGAGTAGGAGTGGCGAAAGCCGGTCAACACCGTGACGTACGGCTTAATGCCATCGAACGGGGAGAGACTTTCGGAAGTCCAGGTTGTTCCGGTGGTCGGCGGTGTCCAGTAGGGAACTGAAATGCCGCCGCCCCAGTAGAAGACCCCGAAGCGAATCGGCAGCGTTCCGCCTTGTGCCAGTGCGTCGCCGTTGTTGTTCAGCATCATATCGAACACCGGCAGACCGACACTCACTCCCAAACCGGCGAAAGCACCGCGCAAAAACACCCGCCTTTGCATCTTCTGCGGCTTAATGCTGCGCTTGCTTTTTGGTGGGTTCATTGCAGGTTCTCCTGGTTGGTTGCCGTCATCAGACGAAACCCGGGGCTCGTCACAACCTCGTCGATCAGCTTGCTCCAGATGAAACCGCCGTCGGCAAATCGATCAGCTGCGAGATCGACAACGCCTTGTTCGCCGTCCGTGAGCGCGTGCGCCGCCGCATACTGATAGATCCTGGTGGCGATGCAGCGGCCGGTTTCTTCCTGATCGTGCAGGTACGTCGCCAGATCGCTGATGCCCGCGAAGGTCTTGTCATCAAGTTCGCCCTTCGCGTCGATCGGCTGATTTTTGTCCGTCGTGCGATAGGCCCCGATGCCGTCGTAGATCTCGAACGTGGAGCCGGCGGGATCGAAGAGGCTGTGGCAGCTCGCGCACACCGGATTTGATCGGTGTTCTTCCAGTATCTGCACGACGGTCTTGTTGCCATTGTCGGGCGTCTGCGTGTTCAGCATCGTGTTGACGTTCGGCGGTGGCGGGGGAACCTCTCGACACAGAACTTTTTCGAGCACAAACACGCCACGACGGGTGGGTGACGACCGATCCGTGGGTGAGTTGGCCGCCAGCACAGCCCCCGAGGTAAGCAGTCCGAAACGGGTTTCCCCGAGATCGCTTTTTACGAACGCGGCTCCCTGAACCGGGGCGCCGTAGACGGACGCCAGCATCCCGTTCAGGAACGAACGTTTGCTGGTCAAGATGTCGCGAACGTCGCGCGGGTCATCCGAGCTGATGTCGCGCAACACGCGCCTGAATTCTTCCTTGTACGAATCGACCAGGGCCTGGTTCCACAGCTTGAACACGCCGGAGTTCTTGTCGTTTAGGTTGAGCTTCGAGACCAGCCAGGCCTCGCCGAAAAAGCGCCCCGCCAGATCCTGGGCTCGCGCTTCGCCCAGCATGCGTGCGACCTGCGCGCGCACATCGGTTGGATTCACGAGACGTCCCGATGCTCCGGCGGCCAGCAGTGCCTCGTCCGGTGTCGAGTTCCAGATGAAATACGACAAGCGCGAGGCAGTCTCGATACTGCTGTAGCGGGTGGTCCCGCTTACTGGATCCGCCTCGCCGAGGTTCACCTGGTAAAGGAAATAGGGCGACTTCAACAGCCCCGCCAGGGCGAAACGCAAACCGGTATCGAGCCTCGTCGGACCTTGCGCCCCCACCACCGTCTGGTATCGAGCCGTTTCCTCGTCGGTCAAGGCGCGCCGCCAAAGCCTCCGGCCGACCGTTTGGATGAACGTCGCAACGCAGGCGTCCGTCGCCGCCACCGGCTTGCAACCGGCCAGCCACGGATATGCCGAACGTCGAGCCACTACTTTGTCGGCGATCTCGTACGCGGCGTCCTGGTACTGTTCCACGCCGCGCTGGGAGGTGCCTACCTTCGCGGCGCCGATCGAAAGAAAGAGCTCGGTCGCTTCATCGGGTTCGAGCGCGGCTTGCAGGGTGACATCTGCGCCGAAGACGTCCGCGATGGTGTTGACGTACTGGTCGTGGGTGAGACGCACGAGCGAGGCCGCTGCCGGTTTCAAGGGGTCGTATTTACGCGGTTGTCCCGTAGCATCGAGATTGTCTGGGTCGCCGTCGACCGGGATTCCGTCGACATTGCCGGGTGGAGAGCCCCCGGTATTGTCCATCGGAGCGTCACCGCCGACGACGCCCGCGCATCCCAATGCGCAGCAGCTGCCGATGATGCCGCTTGCCCGAAGCCAAGTATAAATATTTGTGATCATGCTGCCTCCATTGCCGGTGCGTCGTTCGTCGGTGCGGTCACCAATGCGCTTTCGCAACCGCTACTATTGTCCCGCCAGTGCATTGATTTCCGCAGCCGACAAGAACCGATTGTAGATGACGACTTCGTCCATCCAGCCCTTGAAGAACTCGCTGCAGGTTTCTTTCGTGATCGCATCGAAGTTCATGCCGCAACCCAGGCTCACCGGCTCCTGTCCGGTCTTGATCGGATTTGCCACCGGCATCATTGCCACCTCGACGCCATTTTCGTATCCGTGTGCGACGGTGCCGTCGAAGGTCAAGGCCATATGCGTCCAGTTATTGACCGGAAGGTTCTCGATGCCGGAGGCAACGACGTAGCCGATCTCGTTGAATGACAAGCCCTGGTATTGGCCGAGCGCCCAGCGTTCCGCGCGCGTCGTGCCCTCACTCCGCTGCACAACCATGCTCCACGACTGCGTGTTGTTCTCCCACTTGACCCACGCCGCGATCGTCAATTTATTGGTGATTGACGGGGAGTCGATCGTTGCGCTTGTGGGCACGCGGACCCAGTCCGTCACGCCGTTGAAATGCAGTGCCTTGCCGAAAATACCAGTCTCCCACGGCGGTGTGGGATGCGCGGCTGTGTCGATAGGGCTGCCTTTCACGACGGTGCCGTGGTTCGCATTGGCGGATGAATCGGTGATCTTGGTCCCGGTGCCTTCGTCGAACTTCCAGTAGGCGACCAGGCCCTCCGTGGGAATTGTCGGTGCAACATTCGGAAGCACGAACGCTCCGCCCGTGGCCGCCGCGCCACCCGAGCCGCTTCCGCCCGTGACGCTTCCGCCCGCGGAACCCGTTGTGGTTTTTCCGCCAGAGCCGCCCGTCATAGTCGTACCCGCAGAACCTCCCTGGGATGACCCGGCCGATCCGCCCGACTTTGATCCGGCCGACTTTGACCCGGCCGATCCGCCCGCTTTGGTCCCACCCGATCTACCGCTATCGATGGACGATCCGCTGGATCCTCCTTCGTTGTCGACGCCGCCATCGCCGCTCTTGCAGCCCGCATTGGCGAAGCTCAGGGCGCTGGTCAGCAACAATAATTGTATTCCAGATAATTTCATTGGCATTGGTGATTTAAATAGATGGAAACATGTGTACGGCGTTGACCGGTGGTGCCCTGTGTCGTCGGGTAACTCAAGGCGGCGGGGCCGGGCAGCCGATGGGCTCCTTGCTGACCACCACGTCGTCCATCCACAGCGTGCGGGGCATCAGCGAGGTGTGAAAGTGTGAGTAGCCGACGCTGAAGCGTGCGATCGGAGGGATGTACCATTGGGTCTCGTTCTGCGCGCCGATGCAGCCGCTATTAAAATTGGTGAGGTTGAGCGTGAACGTCGCTTGACTGACGCTGACCTTGTCCACCGTCAACTTCTGGGTGTGCGTGGTGGAATCGAGGGCCCACTCGACGCAAACCCAGCGACCCGTGGGGATAGGGCTGTTGGTGTGGTTCCAGCAGTCGAGCGCCCCGGTGTTCATGACCTCCTGCCAGCCGCTCTTTGGGCTGCTGCTCCAGCCGCCCAGACCGAGGCTGGCACTTGAACGTCCCAAGTTGCTGCCGCTGGGAAAGACACCGTCGGCTTGCATGAAGACCCAATGAAACGGCGATGGCCCCACCGGCGTGCCATCCAGGAAGTACATCATGCGCGCGAACAGTTTGGTTGCCGGGACGAGATCCTTGCGCAGCGTCGTGAGCATGGCGTTGACGGCGGTGTCGCCCGCGGGGATCTGAATTTTTAGTGAGTGCTTGCCGGAGAACGCGCGGCGGTCGTCTACTTTCAGGTTTTCGGCACCCGAGGCGATACGCCAGTTGGCATCGGCGGCGCTGCTTTGCGGGCTGGTGCCCACCGCGTAGGTCTCGAAGGAATCGCACAGGGGATGTTTGCCGCAATCGGGCGCCGTGCCGCCGCCGACAACGACGGACTGGCCGCCCGCTCCGCCGCTGCGCGCGCCGCCGCCACCTCCGACGCCTCCGACGAGTTGACCGCCGCCTCCCCCCGTCGCGGGGCTCCCGCCGGATTCGGGGGTGACTGACGCGCCACCTGCCGAGGGAGACTCTCCTTCGCCCGCGTCACCACCCACGCCCACGCTGTCACCTGGGGTGCCGCCGCTGGACTCCGCGGGCTCTTCCGAGCCGCCCGCGCCACGGCGATCTGTTACGTCGTTCCCGGTTGAGCAGGCCGCCGCGATGAGTCCCAGCGGCCACATGAAAAAGCGTTGCGCTCTCATGACGTGAGTCCCGGCAAGTTGCGGAACTGCGCACGGTTCGCGTTGCAATCGAACTCGCGGGTGGTCATCGTGCTGCCCTCCACCGCCGGGATGGGCGGCACGTTGGCGGGCGGTAAGGGCACCGGCACACAGAGAAACTGCTCAAGAATGAACTTTCCGCGCAAGATGGGCGAGGTCTCGTCGGGCTTGGAGTGAGCCGCTTGCAATCCCGATGTCGCGAGGATGCCGATGCGGCGAGCCGGGCCCGCTGCGCCATCGGGCTGCAGCGGCACCTCCTCGAAGGCGGATCCGGCGGGCCAGGGCTTGGGCATGTTGAGGAACTCGGCCAGCGGCCGGTTCATGAAGGTGTGCCTGGCGGTGAGCAGATCGCGTGGGGTGCCCTTGCGCTGCCAAAGGAGATCCGAGACGAAACGCGCCATCTCATCTCGCATGTGCGGCACCGCCGCGCGAAATCCCGGATAGGTGGTGGCATTCTTGTCGACCCGCGTGATGGCATCGGTCTGCAGCCAACCGTCGAAGAAGCGCGCCAGGGCCGG
>JAYUPZ010000302.1:0-3929 GCA_043759805.1 Myxococcales bacterium
TCGGGGCTAGAAGTTCACCGTGCGCTCAACTGCATCGAGGATGCGGTCTGCGTCGGGGAGGTATTCGTTTTCAAGTGTGTAGGGGAAAGGCGTGTCAAAACCGGCCACGCGCAAGATCGGGGCTTCAAGATGAAGCATCGCTTTTTCCTGGATCGTGGCGGCCAGTTCGGCGCCAAATCCACAGGTCTTGGGCGCTTCGTGTACCACAACCACGCGACCGGTTTTGTGAACGGAGGTCAATATCGCGTCGATGTCATACGGTAGCAAGGTACGCAGATCGAGGATCTCAAGATCAAATCTCTCGTCGCCCATGCTATCGGAAAGTGCAGCGGCTTCTTCTGCGATGTGCACCATCGCGCCCCAGCAAAGGATCGTGACCGAGCGTGCGCTTCGTCCCTGTGCCTGACGAACCAGTCGAGCCTGACCAATCGGGATTGTGTATTCCCCTTCGGGAACGTCGGCTCGCGAAGCACGATAGTATCGCTTCGGTTCCATGAAGATCACCGGATCTTCGCCGCGAATAGCGGAGGCGAGCAATCCCTTGGTGTCGATGGGATTCGAGGGATAGACAACTTGCAATCCGGGCGTGTGAATGAACAACGCTTCGGGCGATTGCGAGTGGTAATGCCCGCCGCGAATGCCGCCGCCAACAGGGGTGCGAATTACGACCGGGGCTGCATATTCGCCTCCGGAGCGGTATCGCATCTTGGCGAGCTCGTTCACGATTTGGTCGAAGGCCGGGTAGATGAAATCAGCGAATTGGATTTCAGCGACGGGTCGCATTCCGTAGAGAGCCATGCCAATCGCAGCGCCGATGATCCCCGCCTCGGCAAGCGGCGTGTCCATGCAGCGTTCAGGACCGAATTCTTCGTAGAGGCCCGCCGTGGCGCGGAAAACGCCGCCGAATCGACCGACGTCCTCTCCCATGACCACGACTTTGCTGTCCCGCCGCATTTCTAGGCGCAGGCAGTCGTTGACTGCCTGGATGATGTTCATTTCGGGCATTTGACGAATAAACCGTGTAAAATCAGTAGGTTGGAAGAAATGTTGCGGGCCTACCGGTGGGTAGGGTCGACGGCACGATGCGGGGAAGATGGTATCAGGGAAATGGCCAATTGCACCCCGGGTCTTGCGGGGACGCGCGTTGTGGCTGAGTTGTACTCCGACGGCGGCGCGGTGGGCTTTGTGTTGAAAGACCGTGAACATCCAAGCATTGTGATTGACAGCCCCTGGAGGTCGAACCATCGCATTGGCGGATTGATTCGTGACACGTTTTGAAAACGTGGAGTTCGTGTCCGACGAAGCGCGCTCGGAAGCCGTCGTCCGACCGTGCGTCTTTTTCGGAATAATTCGCCACGACCGCGTGGAAGATTTTTCAGGTTATTCGTAACTGGTAGGGCAAGACGAACATGGCATGTCAAAGGAGGAAGTGCTGGTGAGGATCGCAAATCATAGGTTGCAACGTGACAGCGGTGAGGCCGTCCGTTTCATGAACAGCCCGAACTGCGGAGGCACGTTGCGGCCGTCGTATTTGGTCATGCACTACACGGCCGGACGCAGCGCCGATTCCGCGGCCTCTTGGTTATGCAAACCGCTCGCAAAGGCGGCTGCGCACCTGGTGATCGGAAAAGACGGCAAGGTGATCCAGTGCGTGCCTTTCGATATCGTTGCGTGGCATGCAGGACAAAGTTCATGGAAAGACGAAAGTGGCAAGACGCTCGTCGGCATGAACAGGCATTCAATCGGGATCGAACTCGACAATGCGGGTCGGGTTGTTCGTCAGGGTGGCAAGTGGCGGTCACTAGCGCTCGGGACAACGTACCCCGACACGCAAGTGGTGGAAGCGACGCACAAACATGAAAGCAAACCGTCTGGATGGGTGGTTTACCCGACGGCTCAGCTTGAATGCGCTCGCGAGGTTGCAGCACTTTTAATCAACACCTACGGTTTGAATGATGTCTTGGGCCACGAAGACATTGCAAAGGGGCGTAAATCCGATCCGGGTCCTGCGTTCCCGATGTCTAGCTTCAAAAGCCAGCTCTTCGGCCGAGCAAGTGACGATCCGCTGGTCGTCAACATTCGTGTCACAACGAAGTTCGTAAATGTTCGAGGTGGTCCGGGCACTAACTTCGATCCAGTCATTCGCAAGCCGTTGCCCGTGGGCACGCGAGTTGAGGTGTTGGCAACGGAAGGCGTATGGCAACGGGTTGATGTGTTGGATGCAGTGGATGGTGTGGTGGACGTGCATGGGTGGGTGCACGGAAGGTATTTGGGTGAGGCGTGAGAACACGGAACATTGTTCGGCGGCACCTCCCACCAAAGTTGCAACAAGGTCGTTAGCCATCGCATTGACAACCGTGATTGTGGTACGTTCCGCGCGTGTCCAGCTCGAATACACCATTCCCAACTGAAGAAGCGCCAGCCAAACAAACCGAGATCCGCTGCGGTCTTGTGCTGTACGGTGGCGTATCGTTAGCGGTATACATCAACGGTGTCGTTCGCGAATTCTTTGAGGCGGTGCGCGGACGCGGGACCTACGCAGTGCTCAAGGATTTCCTCGACGCCGACATCGTCGTTGACATCGTGTCGGGTGCAAGTGCCGGTGGGGTCAACGGCGTCTTTCTCGGCCGTGCCCTCGCGACGGGTGGAGATTTCGCAGCGAGTGCCGATCTTTGGCGGATCAAGGGCGATTTCGGGGAACTGATCGAAGATCCGTTCAAGGAAACGTTTGAGAACGGTAAAGCTTATCCGCCGTCACTTTTCAAAAGTCAGGCGTTCTACGAAGAAGCGCTTCAAGATGCGTTGGCGACACTCGGAGAACCAGTCGCCCCCGATCAAACTGACCGACCCTCCTTCGTATCAGAGATGGACGTCTTCATCGCGGGAACGGATTACTACGGCCGCACCTGGACTGAACGGGACGCGCGCGATTCAACCATCGAGGTCAAGGACCACCGCGCCCTTTTTCATCTGAAACACCGAGTCGATCGCAGTCACAAGGGTGTTGCGGTTCGGAAGTCGGCCTTCACGCCGACCGACCGAGATTCAGACGAATCCATCCAGAACGGACTTGCCCGTATTGCCCGCATCACATCGTCATTTCCCGCTGCGTTTGCACCTGTGCCCTTCGATCCCGACGACAAGGTCGATCCGCGCAACGATTTCCTCGTCCGGGCATTGTCACGCAAGCAGGGCCTGCAAAAAACGTGGTTCATCGACGGCGGCGTTCTCGACAACAAACCGTTTACCTCGACCCTTCGCGAGATCTACTACCGGTCGACCGATCGATCCGTCGATCGCAAAGTGTTTTACGTCGAGCCTGATCCGGAACGGCTCGCTCCAGCGCCCGGAAAAACATTGCGTTCGGAGCCAGAGGCCGAGTCGGTTGTGTTCTCTGCGGTTTCGACGTTGCCGGCCTATGAGTCTGTGGTGGGCGATCTTGAGGCGGTGAAGACGCACAATGAGCGCGTGCGGCGTTTCACGGAGCTTGCGGCGAATCTGCGGGAAGACGCGTCGAAGGCCGGCCCCAATGAAGCTGCGCGCAAGATCTATCTGCGAGCCCGACGGGCTGCTCTGCGGGAGCAGATCGTCTGTGTGGTCCGGGAGACGCGCGATGTAGAAGATTTGCCTCGGCTCGATAAGTGGTTGAAAGAAGAGATATCGACCGTCATGGAAGATGGTCCCACGACGCCCGGCGGTTCGGCTTTGGATAAACTGGACGCGCGCCTCCACCTCCGGCGCCACTTTCACCTAGTTTATCTCGCCTACGACTTGCTCCACGGCGATGGTAATCCGGGCACGCGCGAGGAGGCGGATGGCAGTTCTTCAGATGTGTTACGGTTTCTCTATGCGCAGATTGAACGTCTTCATGCTGCCCACAATGCGCTCAAGGATCTTACAGCGCGCTGGTCGGATCCGCTGGTTGCTGC
>JAYUPZ010000303.1:0-3928 GCA_043759805.1 Myxococcales bacterium
CGTATCGCCGGCCTTTTTCAGGTCTGGTTCGTTGATAAGCGTGGATGCGATGACCTCATCCGAAACCGGGCCATGGAGTCCGTCCGACGAAAGCAACAAAACGTCGCCCTTGCAAAGCGGCAGTTGCGACAACACAACATCCACCCGTTCTTGAACCCCGAGCGCCTGCAAAATGATGTTGGCGTGTTCAAAACCCTTGGCCTCTTCGTGAGTCATGGCGCCGGCTTCGATGAGCTGCCAGGCGAGGGATTGGTCCTTCGTGACCATGCCCAACTTGCCGTTACGCAAAACGTAACACCGTGAATCGCCGATCTGACCGGCAACGAGGACGCCATCCACAATCGCCGCGGCAGTGCAGGTGGTTCCCATCCCGCGTTCGTTCTGGTTGTCGCGAGATTGGGCATAAATTTTGTCGTTCGCGTCTTCGATTGAACCACGCAGCGTGCGGGCGAAATGGTCACGATTTGCCGGAAGCTGCGCCGCCATTGAGTTTGAGATCGTCTCGACAGCCATCTGCGACGCAACCTCACCGGCTGCAGCCCCGCCCATACCGTCACACACCAGCAAAACCATGCCGCGGTCACCAAGCGCTATCTCGAGCGGACGGGTGATCTCGTTGGTACGCAGGTCGCTCGATAGATCCGCAATCAGAAAGTTGTCTTCGTTGTGTTCACGAATCAACCCCACGTCGGTCCGACCGTACACGCTTAAAGAGATCCCCAGATCTTTTCCCATTCCTCGATTCGTCCTGAAATTGCTGGCTGTGTCTGGTCAGGTTACCGTTTCGCGCGCAGCCCAAAGGCCACTGCCGCGGACGGCGATGCGAACTATAGTAACTCGAAGCGGAGAAGTTCGTCGCCCAATCGGATCATTTCTCCCGGGCTCAGAGTATGCTGAGCACGTAGGCGAACAAAACTTCCGTTGGAACTGCCAAGATCCTCGATCTCGTAGATCCCCCCGCGAAAGCGGACGGCGCAATGCCGTCGAGACATGAATTCGTCATCGGAGAACACGATGTCTCCCTGTTCGCGCCCGAGGACCACTTCGCTTCGCGTCAAATGGTAGACATCGCGGGCGGTACCGGCCGAAGTCATCTGGCGTAGGCGCCCCCACGGTGGAGCGAGGGGGGTGCCAAACAAAACCACGCCCTGTTCCATGGCGGGGCGTAGGTTGCGTTCGATTTCTGGGACCACCTCAAGTCGCAGCACCTGTTTTCCGGTGAGGATGTGGTCACCGTCGTTCACCGTGGTTGCGGCACGCAAGCGTATGTAGACGCCGTTGCGAGTTTCGAGGGGCCAAAGCGTAAAATTGTTTCCTTTTCGGATGATTCGCGCGTGTCGGCCACCGAGATGGGGGTCGTCAAAGAGCAAATCCCCCTCGGTTCGGCCGATGTCGAGCTGCTCGCCATCAAAAGGGTAGCTGGCCCCGTCACTGCCATCACGACGGACCGCAACCAGTCTGGGTCGACCGAGGTCAACGCGCATTTGCCCCGAGTCGGCGCCACCCACCGCGGAGGTCATACGCAGCCGTTGCCCACAGTCGTGGCAAAAATTCGTGCCAAAGGGATTGGAATTGCCACAGTCGGCGCAAAAGACGTCGGACGTTGCCAACCCGCTGCCGCAGAACTGGCAGAAAGAGGCACTTGAGGGATTCGCACGGCCACAACGTTTACAGTTCATCGATCTGTCCTTGCCGTCCTTCTCCCGCCGTTCTAGTTTGCCCGCGCTCGATCGAGTGTCATGCCCCGGTTAATCATGCGCGTCCAACAAGCAATAACAACAACCGCGGAAGGCGTCAAACCTCCTGTTTTCAAATGTGTTTCACCGGGGGTCATCTTGGCCTTCATCGGACTCGTGACGGCCTGCGGTCCAATTATCGATCCCGCGCCATTTGCCGTTCGACCAGGACGGGCACGCGCGGGGGATTTGCTTGGACCGTTCGACGGACTCATCATCGATGGTGAAACCGATCGGCCCATCTCCGAAGCGACCGTCGAGGCAACATGGGCCTTTGAACGCGGTGTGGGATTTATCGGGCCGGATGGGGCGAACAGTCTTTCAATGATCACCACCGAGGACGGTTTGTATCGCTTTCCGGCGCTGAAGGAACTACCTGCCGGGGGCTCGGGTCGGGTCCGACGATTCACGCTCATTGTTTACAAACGCGGCTTCGAGATCTGGCGCAGCGATCGGGTTTTCCCGTCAGGAGAGACCCGTCGCGACTTTACCCAACACGCCAATCGGATCCGGCTTCGACGCTGGCAATCGGGAACCTCACACGCACGCCACGTGGTTTTCATGGGAGGAGGAGATGCCGTACGCAAAGCTGCTGAATGGGAAACCCAGGCGGCTGGAATTGAGCTTGGAGGAGAGCGGGATCCCTGGGCTGCCGTGGGTGATTTTAGCGGTCCAGGCAAACGTCGGTTGTTCGATGCGAGCATCATGCTGACCGACAGCGAACTTCGACAGGTGACGGGCTACGCCGGCAAACTTGTCCGCGAACGACTAGCCGATCTTCCCCGAACCGAGTTTTACGATACCGTCCATTTTCGAGCGGAATCTGAGGGAGAGCGAGACGATGTCGCGGTTCGTGTATGGAAACTTGGTGAAGACGCCGCATCTGAACAGTACCAAGAACTGGTAACCGCACTCGGCACCGCCGAGGGGCAGGACGAGGTGGGTGATAACTCGGTACGAATAAGCACCGCCGACATTCGCGCACTGATCTTCATTCTTCGCGACGCGGGCGTCGTGGTTTCGGTGACCTGCGGTAAGGGACAGTGCGCCGAAATTGAACCGCTCATTCGGCTTGGCAAACTCATTGAGGGGCGCGCCGCAGAACTCGTATCAACGCCCGTGGGAGAAAAGAAATGAAGAGGCCGTTGTTCGTGGGAGGGATGGGACTGTGCCTGTCGCTGTCGTTGCTTTCGCCCGGACGGGCAGGGGCTTACGAAACTGCCACGACTGCGGCGGGGCTGTTGCAACAAGGTGCTCTCGTCTCTCGACTGCACCAGATATTGATCAACGCTTTCGGGCGATCGCTCGGGTTGTTCGAGCCGCTCGTCCTTGAAAAGGAAAACGCTTCAAACGACGCACAGTTGCTCTGGCAGCGGTTGATGTTGCTCGATCCTGCGCAAGGATATCGTCCTTCGATGAAGGGCGATCAGTCGGCACTCGGGTGGCTCAGCGCGGGCGCTGTCTTGGCGGAAACGCCGGCCGAAAACGGACGTCACCACTACTTGTTGCCAACAAATCGGCGCGGACTCGATGATCGTAAAGGGTTGTCGGGGACGGCGCAGGCGCTTGCGGGCGCATTCGACAGCGGGGAAAGTCAATCCGGCGTTCGCGCCCTGGGGACGGGCATGGCTTTTAATCAGACCGGTATGCCATCAACCACGTGGTTGTTTTCTGAGCAAAACGATCTATCCGTAACACGTTTTGTCGACTGGATCTCGAAGTCGGCCACACTTGCCACACCGGCGCAGCGTGACTCTGCGCTGGCACGGGCACTGCTTTGCGCAGGGGCGAGCGCCGCCTTGCTGATTGACGCCGGCGAGCCCGCGCATGTTCGCAACGATTTCCGTGGGGCGCACGAGAGCAATGTGCTGAATTACGAGCGATACGTCGCCGACCGCCACGGTCGCGAGGGACTGCCTGCGAGTCTGAAGCCCATGAGTCGTCCTTCGCTGCTGGCGTTTTTTGCGGCATGGGATGGTGAAGGCCTTGCCGATCGAACGCATCGCCGATTCTTTTCCGAAGGCTCGGTTCCCGCCGACGTTCCTCTCGCGCCGGCCCAAAGCACCGCCGAGATTTTGGAGAACGCTCGCGAAGGACTTGCATTTCCGCTGCCCGATCTGCCTCGACTTTCAATCGCAAGCGATGATCGCGTGCAATATCTGAAATTCGACGGGCGACGCGCACTTGCCTAC
>JAYUPZ010000304.1:0-8211 GCA_043759805.1 Myxococcales bacterium
TCAGGGTATCGTGAGCGACAGTGTCCCGCGCTTATGTTGCCTATGCTCGGGGCCGCAACTGCACTTGCCGTTGACGTTCACCTCACCCGTAGCACAGGGGACGCAGCCGCGCTGTGTTTCGTTCAAAACGGCGGTGTCCTGACACACGCACAGGTTTTCCTCGTTGAGGCGTTGGTGTGGTCCTGGAATCAGCGACGCAGCAGACTCGCTACCCGGACAAGCAACTCGGAGGGGACGAAGGGCTTTTTCAAAAGCGCTGCGCCGGTCTGCTCGTCGTTGCCCAAAGGCAGCTCCACGGCGTAGCCCGACATGAACAGGATTGGCAGATCGGGCTGCAAAACCCGAAGTTCCGAGGCGAGACCACCTCCACCCAGAACCGGCATGACCAGATCCGTGACGACCAGATGAATTTGGTACAGGTGTTCCCGCGCCAGCGTCAACGCTTCGGCACCGTTGGCCGCCGCGAGCACGCGATATCCAGCGCCAGTTAGCACCGACTCGGTCAAGTGGCGCAGGGTCGCATCGTCTTCTGCCAACAAGATTGTCTGTCCCTCCACGCGTGAGATCGGGCGTGAATCATTGAAGATGCCTTTGGTGTCAGCAGGAGGGGCCGTCCGTGGCAGGAACACTTGAAAGACAGTGCCTTTCGTCGCCTCGCTTTGAACGGTGATGTGGCCACGGTTCTGTTTGACGATGCCATAACAAACCGCCAATCCCAGACCCGTGCCGGTGCCTACTTCTTTTGTGGTGAAGAAGGGCTCGAACAAATGTCGTTTCGCCTCGTCCGAAAGCCCGGAGCCAGAATCACTGATCGTCAACACCACATATTCGCCCGGGGGAATGTCCCCCTGTCCGGGTGCAGCGACGGAATATTCGTTCACCGACAGGGCCACCACGCCGCCAGGTGGTGTGGCATCACGCGCATTGAGGGCCAAGTTCATCAACACCTGCAACATCTGACCCGGATCGGCATTCACCCACAAAGGGGTTGCGCCACGGGCTACCTGTAGCGAGATGGTCTCGGGGAATACCCGATGGAGCAGGATCTCACCCTGTAGTGACAGGGCACCAAGATCCAGGGCCCGTGGTTCGATGACTTGTTTGCGGGCGAACGCAAGCAATTGCCGTGTCAGATCGGAACTTCGTTCTGCGGCAATCCGTATCACATCCAGATGCCTGAAGGGGGGCGAGTCCGGTTCCACCGTCTTCTGTGCCAATTCGACATGGCCGAGGATGGCTGTCAGCAGGTTGTTGAAATCGTGGGCCACGCCGCCGGCCAATCGTCCGATGCTGTCTAGCTTCTGCGATTGCAGTAGCTCTTCTTCCAGAAGACGACGTTCGGTGATGTCCTGGGCGATGACAACGATGCCGATGATCCGACCGTCACGGTCACGCTGAGGGAATTTGTCCGTGGAGATCCACCGCTTGCCGTGGTCGGTTTCCAGCTGTTCGACGATTCCCAGTTTTGGCTGGCCTCCCGCGATGACTGTCAGGTCGTCTTCGTAGTAGCGGCTTGCTTCATCGGGATACCACCGGGACGTCTCGGTATTGACCATGTCATCCGCCTGCACCCCCAAAGAATCAGCGACCGCACGGTTGACCCGTAAGATGCGGTTGTTGATGTCCTTGTAGAAAACGAATCCGGGAATGGCATCAAGGATAAGTCTGAGGTCGTACCTCTGGCGGGCCAGTTCTTCGGCTTCGTTTTCAGCCACGAATCATCCCTTCCACCATCGGCCTTGCGCACATCAATGAAACATCGTTGACGCGGAATTTTAACAGGGTGCGGCTCTCGTGGCCAGTTTGCAACAGGCGTGCAGCGATGTGCCGGGTCCCACGGACGGCTCCGTTATCCACCGAATTGGCTGGCCCGGCCCGTTGCCGGTCTCGACCTGAACATGCACCCACTTTCACGCAAATTCCTCGGCCCCGGGTTGGCCTCGTTCGTCGTGTTGAGCATAGACATTTTAAGAGCGGTACACTGACGGTCACGACACCCCGGGGCCCCGGAATCCGTGTCCGGTAACAAACCTTCTGACAACTGTCCGCCCCCGACCCTCCCCCCCCACGGCGGGCCGCCGCGACACCAACCCCATCTCCGGCGACCAGTACTTCATCTACCGCCGCAACGCCACGCTCGGCTCCGTCGTACACATCCTGCATCCCGCGTTCCACCATGCACCCGCTGTTGCTGGAAGGAGAGATTAGTCAACGCGTCGTTGGTGATGATGAGAAGCAGTTCTTATGCACCGTATATTCGGCGATGTCGCCCTCGCGAAATTTGACGAAGGTCGTAAGGGAGAAAAGCAAGCATTCCGGCTGCACGGTGGTTCCATCGGACGCGACGTCAATTCCGTGGCTGCCCCTGTTCTTGTTAGCCACGTCTGGGATCGTAGGGTGGCGACGGCGCCGCCGGGTTGTACGGGTTCCGCGCGGCTTGGTAGTTTTGCGCGGGCGTATCTGTGATCCAAACCTGAGGGGACGGCGTTTAAGCAGAGTTCTGCTTTGCGGGATCTAGCAACCCCGATACCATCAGCGCCGATGCGAAACGAAAAACAACGGGTTCTGCTGGCGGCCGCGTCAATGGTTGGATGGTCGTGTGCAGCGAACATTCCGCCGGCTCCCCCGAGCGCGAGTTCTGCGGCTGTAGCAACGCCGACCGTGGAGACCGCCAAGGTTGACTCGAAAAAGATTCATCGCCCAAGGCCTGCTCCTCCTCTCGCCGCGCCAGGAACCGATGTCTCCGATGACTTCGAGATTGCCCCGGAGCTTGAGGTCAAAATGTGGGCCGCTTCTCCGCAACTTCACAACCCAACCAATCTCGACATCGATCACCGTGGTCGCATTTGGGTGACACAGGGTCTCGACTATCGCTATTCGATCCACAAGAACCGCGAGGGCTTCGACTTGCCACCAGGTGGTGACGCGGTCGTCATCCTTGAGGACTCCAACGGCGACGGTTCGGCCGATCGTTCAAAGGTCTTCGTGCAGGATCCGGAACTTGTAACACCCCTTGGGATCGCAGTCTTTGCCGAGGGCAAGGGCACACGCGTCGTCGTGTCATGTTCACCTGCCGTTCACGTCTACATCGATGCCGACGGCGACGACGTTCCCGAGAAACACGAAAAGTTTTTAACGAAGTTCGGCGGTATCGACAACGATCACGGGGTTCACGCCTTTGTGCCAGGTCCAGATGGTCGCTGGTATTTCGCGACCGGAAACGAGGGCCCTCACACAGTAGTCGACCGCGATGGATTCACCTTCCGCAAGCTCGGCGACGATGCCCGTCCCGATGCGCCCCGCAGCGATGACGGTCAAACGTGGATTCAGGGTGTGATTCTTTCCATCCTGCCCGACGGCAGAGGTTTGCGTCCGATTGCCCACAATTTCCGCAACAACTACGAAGTCGCACTGGATTCATTCGGAAACATTTTCCAGAACGATAACGACGACGACGGCAATGAAAGCTGCCGCTATAACTTCGTAATGCCCGGCGGTAGCTACGGCTACGCCTCTGCTTCAGGCCATCGCAACTGGCGCATGGATAGACGAGAAGGTCAGTCCACACAGACCGCACACTGGCATAGCGACGATCCCGGCGTGATTCCCGCCGTTGAAATTACGGGCGCGGGCGCACCGGGTGGCAACGTCATCTACGAAGGTGGATTGTTGCCGACATCCTACGTTGGCACTGCATTGACTGCAGACTCTGGTCGCCGAACGATCTGGGCTCACGGTTTATCGCAGAATGGCGCTGGTTTTCGCTCGAATCTCACCGCGCTTGCACGTTCCAAAAACACGCCTGACGGCAAGGGTCACTGGTTCCGTCCAAGCGATGTGACGGTGGGCCCCGACGGCGCAATCTATGTAGCCGATTGGTATGACGGTATGGTTGGCGGTCACCAGATTCTGGATGGACAGGGTCTTGGGCGTATCTTGCGAATCGCACCACGGAACGCCACCGTGAAGGTTCCCGCCATCGATCTCGGAACAATTGAGGGTCAGGTGCTTGCCCTGCGCAGTCCCGCCGTCAGTGTTCGCCACTCGGGCTGGCAAGCGTTACACGCACGCGGAGAGTCTGCCTTGCCTGTACTCACACAATTGGTTCGCGATCCAGACAAACACGTTCGTGCGCGAGCCCTGTGGTTGATGGGCGCGATGGGACCGTCAGGCCTCGTGCGGGTGGTCGCTGCCCTTAAAGATCCCGATGCGGATATTCGCCTGACCGCGGTACGCGTTGTTCGTGAAAATGCCCATGACACCGTCGCATTTCTGCGAACGGTTGCACCGGTTGTGCGTGATTCATCGCTTGCGGTGCGTCGCGAAATTGCTGTGTCGCTGCGCAGTGCAGATTGGAAGACAGCGGGTAAGGTTCTGACCGATCTGGCCCGTCAACACGACGGCAAGGACCGCATTTATCTTGAAGCGCTCGGACTCGGCGCGCGGGGAAAAGAAGCAGAACTGTATCACGCCTTGGTTCCGGCGCGTCTTTCGCCGCTCAAATGGAACGCGGCGCAGGCCGACTTCGCCTGGAGACTGCACCCGTTTGACAGCGTGAGTGCTCTTGCCGCGCGGGCCAATGCCAATGCCCTGGCGGCCGCCGAACGGGATCGCGCGGTGGTTGCGCTTGCGTTCATCAATCACGCCGATGCGGCCCGGACCTTGCTTGACCTTGCGTCGAAACCCGACCACGCCGAATCAGGCCTTGCAATGCGCCTCGCGGTCCAGCGATCGGAAGGTGAATGGAAGTCGTTTGATGTGGTCAGTCGGCTTGCCGAGTTGCAGTCGAAGTCGTCGGTCAATGGCCGCGACGAAAAGGTCGAGGCGATGAAACAACAACTCGGCGCCGAGAAAAATGCCGAAAAGCGTGCCGAACTTATCGCGCAGCTTGCCGCATCGGGCCCCGGCGGCCTTTTCCTCATTGGTGAGGCTTCGACCAAGCGTTTGTCGGCGGCCGACATGGAAGCGGCATCAGAGAAGATTTTCGCCAATCCCGATCCCTCGGTACGGGCACTTGCGAGTCGCCATTTTCAAAGGCCTTCGTTTGGCGGCACGCCTTTCCCGGATGTGACGGCGTTGCTTGCGATGAAGGGCGATGCGGTCCATGGCAAGGCCGTCTTTCTTAGTCCAACCGCAGCTTGTTCGGCGTGTCACGAACACACGGGTCAGGGTCGGAGCGTTGGTCCCGCCTTGACCGGGGTTGGTGAAAAGCTCGGGCGCGAGGCGTTGTTCGACGCGATTCTCAATCCTGGTGCTGCGATTGCTTTTGGATACACACCGTGGGTCGTCATGACCAAGGACCAGCAGGTCTACTCTGGATTCATCTTGTCTGACGGAGACTCGGTTGTGTTGCGAGACGTTGCCGGGCAAACCCGCGTCGTGCCAAAAGATCAGATTGCGCAGAAGGAAAAGCAGCCCGGATCGTTGATGCCAGACAACATCGCGCTTGGCATGTCTCCCCAAGATCTGGTTGATCTCGTACAGTTCCTGTCGGTCGGCCGTTCTCAGGTCGCCCACACCTCGACACCGGCTAATAAATAGCCCGGAATCACAAACCTCGTTTGACCAAGGAAAGACAAATTATGAATCGACGGAGCCTTTTGAAAGTTGGAACCAACGTTGCGCTCGCGACGGCGGTGCTGAGTCGTCGTTCGGCGAAGGCGGCGCCGCGCAAGTTCAAGCTGATGTATGCACCTCACTTCGGGATGTTTAAACATCACGCGGGGGAAGATCTTGTCGACCAGATCAAATTCATGAACGATCAGGGCTTCATGGCCATTGAAGACAATGGTTTGCCGGGTCGTCCTGTGGATGTGCAGGAGAAAATTGGCAAAGAGCTCGCGAAACGCGGCATGACGATGGGCGTGTTTGTTTCCATTGCGTCCTTTGACAAGGTGACCTTCGCCAGCAACGATCCGGCGAACGCTGAAAAGATCGTGAAAGATGCAGAAGCGGCCGTCGAAGTCGCCAAGCGTGTGAATGCCAAATGGACGACCGTGGTGCCGGGTCGATTCGACACCGGCCGTGAATGGGATTACCAGACTGCTTATGTCATCGACAATCTCAAGCGCGCGGCGGCGGTGTTCGAGAAGAACAATGTCGTCATGGTCCTTGAGCCCCTCAATCCGTATCGCGATCACCCGGGACTATTTCTCACCAAGATCCCGCAGGCATTTCAGATTTGCAAGGCGGTCGGTAGTTCATCGTGCAAGACGCTTTTTGATATGTATCACCAGCAGATCACAGAGGGGAACATCATCCCGAACATCGATCGTGCCTGGGAAGAAGTCGTGTATTTCCAAGCGGGCGACAACCCGGGACGCAAAGAGCCGACGACCGGGGAGATGAACTACAACAACATCTTCAAGCACATCCACGGCAAGGGTTACAAGGGCGTGGTCGGCATGGAGCACGGCAACTCGAAGAAAGACAAGGCCGGCGAAAAGGCCGTCATTGACGCCTACGTTGCCTGCGATCGTTTCTAGAACGTTCCGCTGACGCCGCCCGGTCCCCAAACAATGCGCATGCCGCCATCCAACGGGGCCGGGGACTGGGCGTAATTTTGTTGCGCCTCCGCGTGAGCCCCGGCGGTCACGATCATCCAGATCGCACCGAGCGTGATTGGAATACCCACACCCATTGTGATGAGTCCTGCGGTTGCCATCCCGGATCGAGAGTCGTCAGAAAATCCGAGACTGGTCAGCGTGATTCCAGTGATGACTGCCATCCCGCCAAACGCGGTAAAAACGATCCCCGTGGCGCGTTTCCCCTGTGAGGTCGGGTGAGCCTGCAACTGCATGTTCCCGACGGCGTTGCCAAGACTATGCAATTCGATGCGATCGGGCATGCCGTACGATTCGTCACGGGCTCGCAGCATCACGGGCCGGGCGGGATCGACCCAGCGACTGCAGGGCGTGGAACAGATAACCTCATCATCGTAGTACACATCCCAGCGTCCATTCGCGTTGGCGGCCACAAAGTCCACCTTGACGGTCCCCGGTGGGCCTTCCTCGGCGGCTCGTCCGGGGATCGGGAACAGGAAAACTTGAATGGGCGACATGCAATTGCCATTCGGAGATTCATTGGTGGTCTCCCCACAACTGTTTACGTCGCCGGCGGAACGGATGTGGTTTTTGGTGCGTTTCGCTGAGACGCCGCCTTCGCCGAATTGTGCGACGCTTGCGGCCGCCCGACCAGAGGTCTCGGCACCTGCCTCCAGTGAGAATGCGCCCACCGAAATTCCGCCCACGATGTGCGTGGCAGCAGCGCACTCGCCGTCCGCGGGCACATCGGCTGACGTGATACCACCCAGTTTGAGTTGGCCGGAGACGGTGGTCGAGACGGCGAGGCTGCCGGTTCGTTTAAGCTCGCCTTCAAGCGAGACCGCACCGAGGGGCAACTTCGCATAGAGCTCGTCTTCGTTCCCAATGGAGATAACGTCGGTGGCCGGCGTCGTGCGTTGCCAGATGTAGCCGCCGCCGAGACGACATTGCGGCAACACCCTCATGGAGCAACCGGAGTACGCAACCGCAACACCACCGGTCGTCACCATTGCCTCAAGGTTGGCTTTTTCCGAGGCGGGCCATTCGGTCACAAGGGGACTTGATTGACTGGCGGCGACTTTGCATTTGGCCAGTTCCTCCGGCTCCCTCGGGAATGAGCCCGTGCCGATGGTGGGCGTCATCGCGGACGCACATCCTGCAACCAACGCCACGACACTTCCAAGAACCGAATACCTCAACATCACGATGAATCTCCGCATCGGCAGAATCTGCAAGTCGATTAATTCACGGTGGTCCCGGGGGTGTTTCGCCGGCATGCAGCGCTGCGAGGACCCGGGCGAGTGCTCCGTCAGGTTGTTCCGGACCACCCACCCAGACGAGCTCGCCGTCCTTGTCGGCGACGAAGGTGGCTGGCAGTTCGGTTACCCGAAAACGTCCAATCGAGGCGTTGGCGGTGTCGTGAAGGATGGTGAAGGGCAAAGCAAATCGCCGTATCTGACGGGCCACGGCAATCTCGCTGTCATCCACAGCGACGCCAATGAAAAGTGTGTCGGCGTATTGGTTGGAAAGCTTGACGGCCTCGGGCAGGGTTCGCTGGCAAGGACGGCAATATTCTGCGAAGAATTTCACCACCACGACCTTCCCCTGCATCGCGGTGTCGTTTACTTGAGAGCCTTGAACCAGTTGCCCCCTCGGGGTCGGAAGAGGT
>JAYUPZ010000305.1:0-3923 GCA_043759805.1 Myxococcales bacterium
TTTCGCCAAGGTGGCGTTTACCCCCGGCGGTCCGGGTGATCCCCTCCGGCGGCAGGGCATCCTGACCACCGCGGCGCTGCTGGCCGCCCATTCGGAGAAGGATGGGACATCGCCCATCTTGCGCGGCAAGTTCGTGATGGAGCAATTCTTGTGTATGGATGTTCCCCCGCCGCCGGGCGATGTAGGCGAACCTCCACCCAAAAGTCCGACTACGACGACTCGGCAACGGTACGAGAAGCACAACGAACAGAAGTGTGCGTCCTGTCATCACGTGATGGATCCGGTTGGCTTTGCCTTCGAGGATTTCGATACTGCCGGACGCTCACGGTCACACGAAAACGGCCAAGACTTGGATACTTCGGGGAGTATCGAACTCGGTGGTACGGAACGAACGTTCGCCAACTCGATGGAGTTGTCCTCGGCCATCGCCAATAGCGCTGAGATGCGATCCTGTCTTGCGACCCAGGTGTTTCGCTATGCACATGGTCGCGCTGAAGGGAACGAGGATGGCCGCTCGCTCTCGTCGCTGCAATGCGGTCTCGGGCGTGAATTTCAGGACATGAAATCCCTCCTGATTGCGGCAGCACAGACGGATTCATTTCTCAACAAGGTCGTCGTCACAGGAGCTATGCAATGAAAAACTTCGATCGCCGAAAAGTCCTGCGTGGCCTTGGTGGTGCCTCGATTGCCTTGCCCTGGCTTCAAATCATGGGTGGCTCGCGAACCGCACGCGCCGAGGGCCCAATCACCAAGCTCGGCCCCAACGGAGCCCCCAAGCGCTTCGTGGTTTTCTTCACGCCCAATGGGCACGGCGCCGACTGGTTCAAGAACAAGATCGGGCCCGACGGAAAGCTTGTGCTGGCACCGGCACTAAAGCCGCTCGAACGGCACAAGGAGCACCTGCTTTTCCTGGACGGAATCAACAATCGCTCGGCCCTCTTTGTCGACAAGAGCGAAACAATTGATCCCGGACACGTCAAGCCCATGGTCAATCTGATGACCGCGCGACCCCATATCGGTGCATCGCAGGGTGGCGGTATTTCAATCGACCAGGAGATCGCGAATGCAATCTCGGAAAATACGAAGATCCCATCCTTGCAACTGAGCACGCTCGCCAAGGGGCCTCAATCGCAAGACACCCTCTCGTACCGGGGTGTCGGGTTGGCGATGCCAACCACCGGCGATCCGCTGCTGGCGTTCAAACGATTGTTCACCGATCTGAAAACCCAGCCCGGGGGGGTGGATCGAACCCAGGCGGACCGGAAATCGGTGCTGGATGGCATCACACAGGAATTCAGTGAATTCATCGGGACGCTTGGCGGTGAAGACCGCGCGAAAGTCGAAGCCCACCTCGAAGCCATCCGAAGGGTGGAGAAGGGCATAGCGGCTACCCCGCGGGTCATTTCCGGATGCATGGCACCCCCAGCACCGAAGGGGTCGCCGGGATTCACCGCGCCTGAGTACGCCACGGTCGGGCAAAGCCACATGGACATCGTTGCAGCGGCATTCGCCTGCGATCTCACCCGGGTGGCCACCGTGACCTGGGGAACCGGCCAGAACATTCACTTGCCGGGATTCCCACAGGCTCTGCACGACGCTTCGCACGAGTATGGCGAGGCCGGCTGGCCGATGCGCAACCGCTACACCGCCTGGTTCGCGGAGCAGTTTGCGCTGTTCCTCGACAAGCTGGCAGCCCAGAAGGAGGGGGACCGATCGGTGCTGGACAACACCGTCTTTTATTGGTGCAGCGAGCACGGTTGCGGCAATCACAATTACGACCGGATGCCGCTCCTGGTTGCGGGCAGCGGAGGCGGCTATTTCAAAACTGGTCGGGTGATAAACTATCCGAATCAGACCTCGGGTCTCGGGTACGAGCAAAGCAAGTACAACTCGGGCAGGGCCAAGCTGACCGGACCCGGGCATGGCGAGCTCTACACCTCGTTCCTGAACGCCATGGGGGTGCCAGCGACAACCTTTGGGGTGGAGTCGGAATGCCGAGGGCCATTGCCCGGTCTCACGGCATAGTTTCCATTCGAGTTTCCATCGTCGATTTGGTTTGTTGTCCAAAATCTCTGGAAGGTTGGTAGTTGCAATGAGCAGCGTCGCGCAACGTCGTGTTCGATGTTTGGCAATCATGATCACGGTCACCGGGTGCGGGACCCGGGTCGGGGGGGAAACCCAGGGGGTACCGGCGCTGAGGAGCAAGGCGGAAGTGGCCCGGCGGAAAATAACTCTGGCGGCTCGGGCGGGTTGGTCGAACTAGGGGAAGGCGGAGCTGGCGCGGCGATCAATCCACCCGAACCCGATGCGGGGAGCACGCCGCCAATCGTCGTACAACCCAAGATGGACGCCGGCATCAAGGCGGACGCACTCATCCCATCGGGCCCGCTCGCTGACGACGCTGCCGGCTGGATCGCGGTCGGTGACTGGGCGCAATGCATGATTGCTACATTGCTACTGGCGAGATCGCACATTGCTGGGGCGCACCCGGGGCGCGCTCGATGCCACCGCAGACCATCAAGCTGAAGGGTATCTCGATGGGCCACCTGGCGGCCTGCGCGATCAGCGCGACCCCGCTTTCCAGCGGATCAAACGTGACTTGTTGGGGTGGGTACTTGACCGCGTCGGTACCCAATGGCTTGTCGGCAACTGCCCTCGGCGTGTCAGACAGATTCCGTTGCGCCGTCAAGACCGACAGCCACGAAGTGGTGTGCTGGGGCGACAACACGGGCCCCGGCCAACCGAACCGTGCGCCCGCGGGCTTGCGTGCAACACAATTGGACGGAGACGGCGGGTTCATGTGCGCGGTCACGATGGAGCAGACGATCCGCTGTTGGGGTACCACCGCATTTCCTCCCCCGAGCGACCTCAAGGCGATCCGGGTCAGCGCCGCGGATTTTCACGTGTGTGCGCAAAAGCCGGACCGGACCGTCACGTGCTGGGGCAAACCGGGGCTGCCGATGACCGGCCAACTCGACGTGCCGCCCGAAACGACTTACCGCTGGTTCTCGGCCGGCGGCATGGGAGGATTCGGGCCGGAAGGGCAGGGGCACACCTGCCTCATCAAGGATGATTATTCCGTACAATGTATCGGCAAGCGGAACGAGAACACCTTGATGCGCCCACCCGCTGGCATGAAAGCCCTGCTGCTCGATAGCAATGGCGATCAGACCTGCGCCATCAAACTCGATGGCTCGCCGTCGTGCTGGGGCGCGAATGTCAAGGGATTGCACCCCACGGAGATCTTGCGCATCAGCGACGCCGGACGAGCAGCCCTGCAGTAGCCCTCTGTCTCACAGGCGAATAATGCCCTGTCGCATGGCCACGGTGGTGGCCGCGGTTCGATCGCTCACGCCCAGCTTGGCAAAGATCTTCACCACGTAGGTTTTCACGGTCCCTTCGGAGATCCCAAGTGCGTTCGCGATCTCCTTGTTGCTGTCGCCCCGGGCGATGAGAACCAGGGTTTGATGTTCACGGGGGCTCAACGCGGGCGTTTGGCCCTGGCTTTCCGCGAGGCGATCCGCCACCGCGAGGGGGATCAGGCGGTTGCCCGCATGAACCGAGCGGATGGACGAGATGATCTCGGGCCCGAAGCTGTCCTTCAAGAGCGTGGCATACGCACCGGCATGGATGGCGCGGACGATGTCCTCGTCGCCATCGTAGGTGGTGATCACGATGAACCGGGCGTCGGTGAACTCTCGCCGCACTTGCTGGATTACTTCCACACCGCTCCGCTTGGGCAGACGCAGGTCGAGCAGGGTTACGTCGGGTCGATGCTGCTGAAAAAGCGCCACCGCTTGCTCGCCGTCGGAGGCTTCGGCCACCACCTCTATGTCGCCCTGGTCCGAAAGCATGGTCGCGAGGACACTCCGGACCATGGGATGATCGTCCACGATCATCACGCGGATCGAAATTTCACTCAT
>JAYUPZ010000306.1:0-3912 GCA_043759805.1 Myxococcales bacterium
CGGCTCCTTCTCTGTTCCATTGGCCGCGCAGTTGTGTTTCGGTTTCCCGTAGGTCTTCAAACTCCGTTGGCATCACAACCATCTTAGCATCGTACCGACTCTAACCGCAGGCTTCTCGCTTATCGAAATGACTCGTGTCGAATCGATACACCATCTTGCGAATCGATCGTGCGTGATACGCTTGTATTCAGGTGGTGCGATAACACGCACAGCTGCGTCGCTGATCCAACGAACGCGGACTTCGACATGGTCTCCTTTGGGTAACTGGCACGGCTTCCATATCAGGGGTTGATGCGTGATCATCTTTGGCGAGGATCACCTGCGTTGAGTACGGGGAGGTTGCACCGCAATTTCTGACATACACCACCACGCTCACTCTTCCCGTCGGCGATGGATACCAGGCGTCCATAGCGCTTGCTCAACTGTGCCGCGGTTAGCGCCGACCGTTATCTCCAAACCGTGATCATATTCGCGCCGTTTGCGCGTATTTCCAAGAACCAAGCAGCGGAAAAAGCGCTGAGGGGCGTCGGTGCCATTCTGCTTGCATCGGGCCAGACGCCGCATGACAATGCGCCCATGGGTCTTTTCGACAAGCTACGGGCCGAATTCGTCGACATCGTTGAATGGATAGATGACAGCCAGCACACGCTGGCCTGGCGTTTTCCGCGCTACCACAACCAGATCAAAAACGGCGCGCAGTTGATCGTGCGGCCCGGCCAGCTTGCGGTCTTCGTCAACCAGGGCAAGATCGCCGACGTTTTCGAGCCCGGGCAATACACGCTCGACACGAAAAACCTTCCACTGCTCAGCACGCTACAGGGTTGGAAGTTCGGTTTCGACAGTCCGTTCAAGGCCGAGGTCTACTTCATCAGCACGAAGCAGATTACCGATCTCAAATGGGGAACGCCAAATCCGATCATGTTGCGGGATGCGGACTTTGGTCCCATCCGTCTGCGCGCCTTTGGTATCTACACGCTGAAGGCTATCGATCCGAAGGCGATCCTGACGGAACTCGTCGGAACCGACGGAACCTTTGACTCCGAGGAAGTCGGCGAGTTGATTCGTGCGACGATTGCTCAGTGCTTTACCGATCTGTTGGCCGAGTCCAAAATTGCCGCGCTCGATCTCGCGTCGAACTACAACGACATGAGCGATGCCTTGCGCAAGAAAGTGTGCGAGGCGATCGACAACGAATACGGGCTTTCAATCCCAACGTTGCGCATCGTGAATATTTCGTTCCCGCCCGAGGTGGAAAAAGCGCTTGATACGCGAACGAAGATGAACCTCATCGGTAACCTGGGGCAGTACCAGCAGTTCCAGACCGCAGAGGCAATGGTGCTTGCTGCTGCCAATCCCGCAGGTGGCGGCATGGGGCAGGGCATTGGCATGGGCATGGGCTTTGCCATGGCCAACCAGTTGGCGGGTGCCGGTGCAGCGCCCTCGATGGCACCGCCGCCTCCCCCGGTATCGATGTTTCACATTTCCGTTGGCGGTCAGACCCAGGGGCCTTTCCCTGTCACACAGATCGTTTCGAGTATCGGTGCCGGTCAAGTCACCGGCCAGACGCTGGTTTGGGCGCCCGGACAGGCGGGTTGGTTGCCGGCGAATAGCGTGCCTGCGCTTGCGGGGTACTTCACGTCACCGCCACCCCCGCCTCCTCCGACGCCCTAGACGACGGGCAGGGTGACCGAAAAGATCGTGCCGCCACCTTGGCGTGGCAGGCATTGCACGGTACCGCGGTGAAAATGCGCCACCTGTCGCACAAGCGACAGACCCAGCCCGGCACCCGTTCGTTGCTTTCCATCGGCGTGTGCTGCGTTTAGCCTAAAAAACGGTGCAAAGATGCGTTCGCGTTCGGATTCCGGAACGCCGGGTCCGCGATCGGAAACGCGAAAGACAATCGTGTCACGCTCCGCGATGAGCTCGGCTTCGACGTTTTGCGGTCCGGCGTGTTTGTGGGCGTTCTCAAACAAGTTGCGAACCATGTGGCGCAGCAAGGTTCCGTCGCCGAGCAAACTCAGACCTGCTTGTACCTTGGACGGATCCGCGCCGACACGGGTGGCCTCGGTGACTACGAGTTCCGACAGATCCACGGTTTGCAGGGGCCGATCAGGTACGCGAATATCAGCGCGCGCTGACAGCAAGAGATCCTCGACCAGCCTGTCGAGATCCATGATGTCGGTGTTGGCGCCCTGAATTAGTTTTTCGCGCCGCGCAGGATCGGGCAGCTCCTCGGAGACCAGCTCAAGTGCCATCCGTATTCGGGTTAGCGGCGAACGCAGTTCGTGCGAGGCATTGGCCAAAAGCTGTTTTTGTTGCAGCACAAGCGTCTCGATCTGCCCGGCGGCCCGGTTGAAACTGGATGCCACACTGGCCACCTCGTCGCATCCCATTTCGGCAACACGGTGGGAGAGATCACCGGCCCCAAAACGTCGGACCCCCTTGTCGAGGGACTCCAATCGGCGCGTGATACGGCGGGCCATGGGATACGTGCCCGCAGCCATCACGGCGCCAACGATGGCAAGCAATGCAAAGAACGACAACGCGCGGGGATGCCATCCTCCACGTTCGCGGACCGCGACGAGGAGTCCATTCTGCAACCGTGCGACGAATCCAGGGCCGGCGCGATCGTGGGTGAAGCCAGGTCGCAAGTCGGCGACGCGCGGGAACGGGCGGGTGGCGAACTCGATTAACTTCTCGCCGCGACGGTTGACCACCAGAATATCGAGATCAAAGTCGGTGGCGGCGGCCAGGATGCGATCACGCATCGGCAAGGGCTGATCGTTCACGAGACGCGACATCATCTGGGTGGCGATGCGCATCACGCGTCGCTGCGGTTCGCCTTGTTGGTTGATGAGACGGAAAGCGAGTGCCGCCGTCGCGAGGCTTAGCACTGAAACACCGATCAACATCGCGTACAGTTGCAGATATAGGCGTTTGCGCATGGAATCACTGTGCCGAGGGCGGCGTAAATACGTACCCGGTCCCGCGCACGGTCTGGACGATGCGTGGTTTTTTCGGGTTGTCTTCAATGGCGTTGCGGACGCGTGAAATGTGTACATCGATGCTGCGATCAAAGGACTCCCAGGTTTCGCCCTTCAGCGCCTCCATCAACCGTTCTCGCGATTGCACGCGTCCGGACCGTTCCGCGAGGAAGAGCAACAAATCGAATTGGCGTCCCGTGAGTTCACGCCGCTCTCCTTTGATCCGCACTTCGCGCGCACCGGCATCAATGGTGATGCTGCCGAAGCGCAGGACGTTTTCGCCGGTCGTATCCGGTTGAGCCCGGCGCAAGATGGCGCCAAGGCGTGCGGACAGCTCCCGTGGGTTGAAAGGTTTGGGTAGATAGTCATCGGCACCCATCTCCAGACCGATGATGCGATCGAGCTCGTCGCCTCGCGCCGTCAACATCAAGATCGGGATCTTGGATGAGGCCCGCACGTTGCGGCACACCTGCAGCCCATCGCCGTCTGGCAGCATCACGTCGAGCACCAGGGCATCGAAGTCCTGTCTCCTGAGAGCATCGAGTCCGGCGCTCACCGTGGCGTGATGTATGACGGAATAACCACGGGTTTGCAGATAGCTCGACAACATTTCGCCAAGGCGAAGATCGTCGTCGATGATGAGGATTCGGTGGGACATGGCAACGGGCCCAGGCACGGGCCCCCGGTGGACCATGCTACCCGAGCCCGCGCCGTGGTGTGGTGTTACCCGCACCATTTTAGAAGGGACCGTGTCCCATCATTCGTTGTGCCATCGCCAGAACTTCGTGACGTTGATCCGGGGTTAGGATGGCCGACATTTCGTTGACTGTGCGAGCAAGGATCTTCGTGCCCCGATCGACAAGCGTCATCGACTCGATACGAATTTTCTCGATTGCGGCCGGATTGTAAGGGTCCGCCCCGAGCGCCT
>JAYUPZ010000307.1:0-8185 GCA_043759805.1 Myxococcales bacterium
TGGGTATTGGCCGAGATGTGATTCGTTTTCAGAAACAAAACCACGGCTCCGGCACCGATGAGTAAAAGGCCACCCAGCCCGACCCAGCCGACGCGGCGGCGTTGCGAGGCTTTGTCGTATTGTGCACGTTCACGGACCCTCGCCTCGGCATCCATTCTGGCTTGACGTTCGGCCTGCTCAAGCAAGACACGGGCGGTGCGATCGCGCTCACCTGAAAGCGTTCGCAGGGTCTGCAATCGACGCTGTGTGATGCGCGACTTCTGGACCTGCTTTAACTCCCGCAACGAATAAGAACGGTTGTCCTCGTCTGTTCCTGAGTTGTTTTGCCGCATGAATCGTCTCGCCCGCATGGGCGTCCTCCGAATGTTGACCATTGCACTTTTCGCGCCAGTCGCAGCGAACACTCAGTCCACCGTGTCGACGTTGCGAAGCTTTCCACACTGAGCTTCGGGGACCAGGGACACCGGATGCACCGGGGTGCCACGACCCCGTGCGCGACTATCCGACAGGTGGGCGACATGACTCGCGGCACTGTTTGTCTCGGGCTATAGTCGCGCTCGATGCGAAGCACACATAGAACCACAGCCATTGCGCAACTTTCGGCTTTCCTTCCATTGCTCGCACTTGGCGCATGCGCAACCGGCGTTCACGGTTTGCCGGACAAGCCGGTGATTGGCGACTACGCCCTGAAGCAAAGGGTATTCGAGTTTAAAAGCGGCATGCGCGTCATCGTGCAAGAAGATCACAACGCGCCTCAGGTCATGTTCCGTTTTCGCGTCGGCTCGGGCGGAACCTCGGATCCGGCAGGAAAAGAAGGCATTGCGCACCTCGTGGAGCACCTCGCGTTTCGCAACAAGCCGGGCGGTGGCGAGGTGGAGCTTTGGGATCTGCAAGAACGCATGGGCGCCAATCGCAATGCGTTTACCAACCACGACGTGACGGAGTACTACACGATCGTGCATCGCGAACGACTCGCAGACTTGATGCAAATGGAAGCATGGCGACTGTCGCACCTTCTGGATGGCGTGACCGACGAGATGTTTCAGGTCGAGCGCGAGGTGGTACGCAATGAGTTGCGACTTCGCTACGAGACAAATGCGATGAACATCCCGCTTGAAATATTCGAGCAATTGTTCCCCAGGGGCCACATCCTGCGAACGTCCACCGTGATTGGCAACCACGAAACCCTGAAGTCGATTCAACTGGACGACGTTCGGGCGTTTGTGAAGAAGCACTACACGCCGAAAAACATCACAGTTGTCATTGCAGGCGACGTTACTGGCGAGGCGGTCCAGAAGGAGCTGGGGCGTTGGCCGGCCGAGTTGCTCTTTGGTCCCGAGGGGCCAACCGGAGCGGCAGTGTCCCCTCTCCCACGAACCGCGACCTTGCCACGTCCCCCCATTCCAGCCCCGGTCGATACCAAGTTGCGCAAGGTGGTTGCACCTGTTCTTCAACCAAGTCTTGTCATTGCGTGGTCGGCACCTGCGGGACTGCGCGGTGACAGAGACGATATCGTTTCCTCCCTCGCGGCAACGGCGCTCAATTACGCCCTGTTTTTCGGCATCGAACGCAAACCCAAGGATGCCATTGAATCCATTGGTGCCTTCGAGATGGGACTCAAAGATGCTTCCGTGTTTTTGATCATGGCCACGTTGCGCCCCGACGCCGATCCAGAGAAGCAACGCGTTCGAATTCTGGATGCAGTATCCGAAGCTTGGGCAGGCGATTCGGCTGAGTACGGTGGCGTGATCACCGAAAGCGTGAAGTGGAGTCTCGCGACCGATATCTTGCGCACGTCGAGCGACTTCGCCTCGAGCGGTGGCGATGTTCTTGACTACTACTGGCAAACGGGCGAGCCCGCAGCCTACAAGCAACGTCTGGAGATGCTCGCAAGCGTCGAGTCGACCACGGTCAAACAACATGTGTACGACCACCTGACCAGAGAGCGTGCCGTATCGGTTTTTTTCGAGCCCGAAGTGGATGTCCTGGCAAAGCTGGGCAGCGAAGGCGCTGAACGATCGCGACAACTGGATTCAAGCCGAAACGTCGGCACCCATCGCCTCGGAAAAAAGGCCGACATCTCACTTGCCGGCATTGGCCCCGACACCATTCGAAAAGTGATTGCGCCCCTGGCGCTGGGATCTTTACCTCAGATCAAGCTGCCAAACGGCCTGCGATTCGTGTTACTTCCGGTCAAGGATGCCCCGGTTGCCGAGCTACGCCTCATGATTCCGGGCGGCGCCGCGACGGTCTCACCCTTTGGCATGGCGAGTCTCGCAAAAGCCATCTCGTTTTCGACCTGCAAGGATTACGGGGATCTAGATCCAGTAGGCGGAAGTTTGCTTCGCTCAAATGGACTTTTGGATTCGACGTATTACGGATCTGTTCTGGATGGAAACCTTGTCAACGGCATTGCCGTCCTGTCGGATTCGGTATCATGCCGAAAGGTGAGTGAAGAGGCGCATCTCATGCTGAAGGAGCCGCTCGATGAAGCGCAGGAGCGCCTCGATCGGATGCGGAAACGCGTTCAACTTCAAGCAGCAGAACGATTCGCGAAAGAACTGTATCCGAATCACGTTTACGGCACATCACAAAGCGAACCAAAGTTGCTTGCCGGCGTTTCGTTTTCTGCGATGGATTCCTTTGTCCGATCCCACTTCAGGCCGGATCGCGCGCTTGGCATCATCATTGGCAACGTGGATGAAGCCCGGGTGCGGCCCATGGTCGAAACCTATTTTTCGAGATGGCAAGGTGGTGGTGGAACCGCCAGCAATCCTGCGCCTCCGACCCCGAGAGACAACCGGGCGATCATTGTTTTCGATCGACCCGGTGCCACCCAGTCGAGTTTCTCATTCGGGTGTCGCTTGCCCGATCTCACGGCGGAATCGTTTCCGGCGCACGCCCTCGTAGGTCATATCGTTGGAGAAGATCTGAGAGCGATTCGAGAAGAATGGGGCGCGACCTATGGCCTGTACGCATCGTTGCAAACTTACCCATCGACGGTGGCCAGTCTTGTAGCCGGAGGCGCGGTTGAAACGGCGCGCACGGCAGAGGCCATCAAGCGGCTGCTCGACAATGTTGCCGACATGGCGTCCAACGGCCCGGCCATCAAGCCCTTCACGCTCAAGCGCTGGGACATGGCAATCGAATGGAACAACACGGTCACCAGCAACGAGGGCCGCGCTGGTCTGCTTATCGCTGCCGAGAAATATGGGCTTGGCACGCAAATGTGGGACAATTACGGTGAGAACCTGGCCAATACCTCGCGGCAACAGGTCGCGGATCTGGTGAAAAGCTGTACCGGCAAGGAAGTTGTGGTCGTGGTTGGTGATCGCAAGATTCTGGAGCCTGCGTTCACGGGGCTCGGGCTCGCAATTACAGAGTAGCCACGATGGTCAGCAATTGCGCTGCTGACCACTGATCGTTCGCGTGTTTGCCGTACTTTGCGGCGACAACCGTTCCCGCTGCATCCACCAGGATGTCGGCCGGAAGTCCGTTCGGTCCGCCTTCCATGTTGGGCGTCAGGACCCCTTTTGCAATGCCCCGTAAACCCGCCACCATCGCGCTTGGTGAAAAGGCGGCCATCAAAGAAGTCTCGACGCCGAATTGTTTGTAGTACCGTTTCTCGCGATCGGCGACGAAGTCAAACGGCAGATCGCTCAGGTACTTTTTCATTTCAGCCACGGATGCGTGGAAAAACACCACCTCTGCGATTCCCGCTTTCCGCAGATCGTCGATTCGACTGACGAATGCATGCAGATGCGTATTGCAAATGGGACATCCGGCGTAGCGACGAAACTGCAAATGAACGAAGCGAGACCCGGCGTTGGGCACCTGAACCGTGGTCCCCTGCACGGTCCGGAGTTCAAGCTGAGGAATCTTATCGCCCGGTTGTACCTTCATCGGGCTGGAAGCATACGCCCGCTACAGTGTGAACTGCGTACCGATCTCAACCACGCGGTTCGCCGGCAATCCGAAAAACTCGACCGGCGAGCTGGCATTGCGCGAAAGAAAGCGAAACAAACGGAAGCGCCACTTCGATAGAACCGGGGGCATCCCGCGAACCAGCGTTTCGCGTCCTAGAAAGAAGGTCGCCGTCTCGATCCGAATCGTCAGCTCTTCGGGCAAGCGAGAGAGCACGTCGGCGACAGTCGGTGTTTCCATGAAACCGTAGTGAGCGACCACGCCGAAAAACTGCGCGCCAAACGATTTGATTTTGACACGATCTTCAGGCGGAACGCGCGGCACGTCGTCGGTCACGACGGTCATGATCACCACCCGATCGTGCAACACCTTGTTGTGCTTGAAATGGTGCAAGAGCGCGTTCGGCGTACCGCGCCGAAGCGTGGTCAAAAAGACGGCTGTTCCCTTGACCCGGTGAACCTTGCTCTTCACGACGTCGTCGATGAACATCTGCAACGGCAACGTTGCATCGTTTACCCGCTCATTCAACAAGACCCGGCCTCGGTGCCACGTGGTCATGAGCGCCATGGCAGCGGCAGCAATGACCAGCGGGAACCAACCGCCATCCTTGATCTTGGGGAGGTTTGCTGCGAAGAAACTCACGTCGATGAACAAGAACACGAGCACCAACGAGACGGCAGGAAGAACGCCCCAGCCGAAGAGCTTGCGAGCCGCCTTGTAATATAAGAGCGTCGTTATGAGCATCGTGGCCGTCACCGCCATGCCATAGGCAGACGCCAGGTTGGACGAATGTTTGAACTCCAACACAAGCGCAACACAGGCGAGCATCAGCACCGTGTTGATCTCGGGAATGTAGATCTGGCCTTCCATGTTTTCGGCCGTATGACGAATCGTCAATCGGGGCAAATACCCCATTTGTGAGGCCTGGCGGGCCAGCGAAAACACACCGGAAATCAACGCCTGCGAAGCAACAACAGCCGCTGCGGTCGCCAATATGACCAAAAACCAGCGCCAATCTTTCGACACGAGGCCGTAAAACGGATCGGTCGAAAACTTTGGGTCGTGTAAGAGCAAGGCGCCCTGTCCGAGGTAGTTAATGACAAGCGCCGGAAAGACGAGAAAAAACCAGGCACGCCGGATGGGCCCGCGACCGAAGTGGCCGAGATCCGCGTAAACAGCCTCGCTACCCGTCACGCACAACACGACCGCGCCGAGCAATCCAAAAGCATGCCAGCCGTGGTGGACAAAGAATTGGATACCCCACCACGGGTTCAACGCAGACAGAACCTCTGGGTGGCGGGCAATCCACGGCAGCGCTGCTATCGCGATCGTGGAAAACCAAAGCAGCATGATCGGTCCGAACCACGCTGCAACGGCTGCCGTCCCCTTGCGCTGGAACATGAAAAGTCCGATCAAGATCACGCAGGTGACGGGCACGACAAAACCGTTGTTCCCACCGGTTGGACTTCCGATACCCTCAACAGCGGATAGCACCGAGATTGCGGGCGTGACCATGCCGTCGCCGAACAGCAACGCGGCTCCCGCCAATCCCAGCAGGATGGCGATCCGCGACCGAACGGAACCCGACCGATCGCCTTTGGCATCGACGGGCGCAATCAAGGTGAGCAGGGCCAATACGCCTCCCTCTCCCTTGTTGTCAGCTGCCAGAAGGAAAACCAGGTACTTGACCGAAACGATGAGAACGAGCGACCAGAAAAAGAGCGACAACAATCCGAGCACATTTTCGGGCGTGGGCGCAACGCCGTGTGGGCCCGTCACAGTTTCGCGAAGGGCATAAAGCGGCGAAGTCCCGATATCGCCGTAAACAACCCCGAGGGCGCCGACGGTTAGACCGAGCGCCCGACGCTTGCCATGCGCGGGTCCGTGACCAGTCGCGCCTTGTTGAGGATCAGAAAAAAATGCCAAGGGCCTTCAAGACTTCGAGCCCTTCTTAGCACTTCTCCAAGTTTTGGTACGGACCATTTAAAAGCCAGAAAGTGCCAGGGTGCTCGCCAAGTCTACCACGGAGCCCACGACCACAATTCCCGGGGCCTCAGCCACGGTTCCATACGCAGCGCGTCCAGGCGCTGGCTCGGGAAGGGCGCAACCGCCCAGTGAACCCAGGTTGCCAAGCCAGCGATGCGCTCCGGGCGAGGCAGCGCCCAGCAGCAGTGCCGCTGGGGTTTCAGACGGCCAGCCACGGGCCATGAGAAACGCGGCAATTGCAGCCCGGCTGCGCTTGCTCATCAGAAAGATGAGGGTCGCTGTGCCGGGGACGATCTGTTCACACAGGGGTTGCCACGCCGACGGCGTGTGTCCAGACGCGACAACAAAGGCCGTGGAAACGCCCCTGTGGGTCACCGGAATGCCAAAAAGCGTTGGTGCAGCCACAGCCGAGGTCAGCCCCGGAACAACCTCGCAAGGGATCCCGGCTTCCCGACAAGCCAGGGCCTCTTCGCCTCCCCGTCCGAGCACAAAGGGATCGCCCGCCTTCAATCGTACCACGTGTCGTCCACGCGAAGCCTCGCGGATCAAGATTCGGTTGATGGTGTCCTGCGCGATGGAATCGCGGGCCGCACGTTTGCCGACGTAGAACCAGCGAGCCTCGGGTGCGAGGGTGCGCATTTGGGGCGACGACAAAGCGTCGTACAAAACTAGATCCGCATCCGCAAGGCGTGCAACGGCCCTGACCGTCAGGAGATCGGGATCGCCAGGGCCTGCGCCGATAAGCGTGACGCGGCCCTCGTTTTGGAGGGCGTTCATCGATCAGGCGTTCCAGCCGGGTGCAGCTTGTATCGTCGCAAAAGCGCGTCCAGCAACAGCACGCGACGTTCGGACATCGGCACGCCCACCTGTTTCCACGCGATCCTTGCTTCCTCTGCCACCGCGAGCCAGTCGGCCGCGTCCGGTGGAAACAGTTCCTCGAGCGCCTCGCGCATCAACCCGGCGAGCGCGGGAGCGCGACCGCCTGTCGAAATAGCGATCGTGATTTGACCACGGGACACCACCCCCGCTGCATAGGCCGACGCCACCGACGGATCATCGACGGCGTTGACGAAGACCTGCCTGGATTCGGCGCATTGTGCTACGAAACGATTCACTTCGGGAGGCGCTGCTGCAACGATGTACCAGGCTCCATCCAAATCCGACGCGGTGACAGGGCGTTCATGGATTTCTACGAGATGGGACATCGAACCCTTGATTGCTGCCCGCATGGCGTCGCTTATGTGGGGAGCAACAATCGCAACACGCGCGCCGGCCAGCAACATTGCAGCCAGTTTGGATGCCGCGACAGGTCCTGCGCCCACGATCAGCACCCGGCGGCCCGCCAGCTTCAAGAATGACGGGACGGGGGGGAAAACACCGGTGGTTTCATCAGCATCCCATTCGGTCAGCTGTATTGGCACGGTATCGTCCATGGGTTCGCTGGCAGGCATACGGCTCTCTTTCGCCAGCGTCAAACGGCGCCCTGTCGATTCCGGATAGCGTGTGGTCGGTTCGGTCACGTAGCCGCTCACGGCCCTTCGCGTCATTGACCACCACTGAACAGATGCGCTAAAGTCTGAACGTGGGTTCAGCGTTGGTGGGTTTCCATCGATTTTGTTTCCGAAAGGAGGGCTGGAATCATGGCACAGGCCTTACTCCGACAGGTTAGCTTCCCAAAGCTAGAGGTGGACGGTCAAACACATGCGCTCGATTGCGAATGTGCCCGTTGCGAAGCTGGCTTTCGACCGAGCGAGAGCCAGAGGCTGCAAGCCGAAGGAAGAATGCAGGCGCAGGCGAGTCGGCACCGCGCAGAGGAGATGCTGGAGCGCGCTCAGGTGCGGCGGGCGGCCAAGAGGCTAAAGGTTGTCTTGGAGCTAGAAGAACGGGCCAGACAAACCGATCTTTGGCTGTCCCGGCAGGCCGAGGCCTTTTCGAGACTGGAGGAAGATCGCATGTTGTCCGAATTGCTAAAGCTTCGCGCCGAAGGCGTTCCTGCTAACGAAGCGGTCGAACGGGTAGAAATGAGAATGCCAGCCCGCCGCGCTGCGCGACGATAGCTGGCATTCCCTTACAGAGTCGATTGTTTAGCGTCGACGGCGGCGCAACAACACAAAAGCGCCCGCCACGAAAAGACCCAGCAGCGCCAGTGAGGAACGATTGCTGGTTGGGTTTGCCGTAGGTCGGCCACCTATGGAATCGGGCTGCAAGAAACAGCCGCTGCCGTACGATTCGTCACAAAGATCGCCGAGTCCGTCACCGTTCTCGTCGCTCTGGC
>JAYUPZ010000308.1:0-8176 GCA_043759805.1 Myxococcales bacterium
GGCACGAGGCGCTCGGCCATTGTGCAGCTTGAGCGTGCGAACCGAAAAGGCGAACTGAGATTCTCGAAGGGCGAACTGACTTGGGCGCAGGTGGGTTCACAGCAGGGCGCCCCGGCTTTCAACCAGCTCCTACTATGGGGCGAGGCCGCACTGCAGGTGCAGTTCAAACATGTGGTCGTGCGTCGCAGTCAGTTCACCACCACGGGCGCAGCGCTCGTCGGCGAGGCAGAGCGTTTTCTGCGTGATTTCGTCGCAGCGGCAAAGGGCATCGGCGCCTCTCACACGATTCTCAACGCGCCAAGTGATGCCGCACGCGAGGGGGTAGCAGCAGATGTCGCTTCCGTGATGCGTTTGTTCGACGGGAACCGATCGCTGGGCGATGTGATCGACGAAAGCCCCTTCCGGGTGTTCGACACGGTGAAGATTGTGCAACGCTTCCTTGACGAAGGTGCGCTGAAAATTGCGGACACTCCGCCGCCATCGGCCACCTCTCGTAGTGTCCGTTCGCCATTACTCGACGAGTGGTTAAGAACGCCGGGTGAAGAAGAATTCGTCCGTGTCGGAAGCGTCGTCGATCCCGTGAAAGTTACGCACACGATGCCAGGACACAACGTGGCTCAAATGGCGACTGCGACGACCGCGGCTCCGTCAAACGCAGCACAAGACGTTTCGGAGTCCGACGTGAGCAAAAAAAAGAATCGACCCAAGAGCAAGACGCAACCGATGCAAACCCTGCGTTCGCGCATCGCAACGCCTCCCCCGGTCAAGATCGCCAGCGTGCATTTGACTCCGGCTCCGGTGGCGGCCATATTTGCCCCGGTTTCGGCAGCGGTTGCGCCTGTGCCTGCCGTCGACACCGCCTCTGTCCGTCGCAGCAAAACCGGTGAAATTCAACTCGGAGGAGAGCTGAAATCTTCGTCGGGAAATCGATCAGCATCCGATCGTAAAGTTCAGACGGGTCCATCCTTCGTGATAGCCGACATGCAAGACGCGGCTACCGAGCCGACGCCGCAGGCGCCCGTAATCACGGATGTGCAACCTCGCCGCAATACACCTGCCTTCGGAACAACCATTCCGGTGGGCTCGCGCGTGGATCGCCCGGCCTTGAAAGTCGCCGCGACAATCGGCAGGGTCGACGAAGCGGCACCGGTTGTGGTACCCGCATTTGTGGCGGCGCTTGCCGCGGCACCGGTGCCAGCAGCCCCGATCGCGACAACAGGCACGACAGGGGATGTCCTTTCGGGCGTGTCCAGCGGGACGACCCGTGCGGTAACAGGAACAATGGGTGGATCATCGGCATCCGGCACACTCGGCAGTCGGGATCGACCCGCGGGCGGGGGCGGCCTGAGTTCAATTCAGATCTCATCCGATCTTATTCCTTCACCAGCACCCGCACCCGTCGCGCCCCCGCAAGCGGCCGCACCACCACAGCCGTCTGCAGGGGGATTCATTCAGTCGCGGCCGGAGCGTGTTGCACCTGCGCAACCCAAGGCGTCGATGGTTTCGTCCATCCAACTGTCGCCCGAGTTATCCGAGCCTGTCGCAAAGCCAGCGCCGGCGCCCGCACGTTCGATTCCGGCTGTCCTTCCGGCGGCCGCGTCCGCGCCGCCACCGAAAAAAGCGGTTCGCCCTTCAGCCGAGTTCGACGCGCTTGAAAGTGACTTCTTCGCGCGTGAAGCGGATCTGTACAAGCAAGGCAGCGTCGAGGACTTCTCGGATCTCGACGAGCCAAACAAGCGACGGCGTTAGCGCTACTGCGGTTGACCGTCAAACTCGACCGCACCAACGTCGCAAACCCCCATCGGGAACATTGGACGGAGGAAGCTGCGCGCGTCCGTGAAGATGCAGCTGTGATCGGGCGCGGTGGAAACATTCCTGAAATTGTTGTTCACAAGGCTATCACTCGCCGGAACCATGACGTGCAAGCCCACAGCCCCACTGCCACCAGCGGATTGCGGCGCGGAAAGTTTGGGCGAAAGACGTCGACTGTCGATCCCAGCAAAGCTGCGCGAACGAAGAGGTTGGCAATCGGACAACGTGCGGGTGGTCCCACCGAAGGTCACCGGGCCAGTCACGCGGACAGAGCTGCTCCCTGACGTACCCAACAGGTTGCTGTACGAGTTGACGGTTGGGTTCGAGCTGTCGAACAAGCAGTCAAAGCCCGCAGTTTTCACCGCGTTTACCACGCGCGAATCGGGCCCTGGAATCCGGTTTTCTGCGATGATATTTCCAGAAAGAAAGAGCGTGGCGTTGAAGTCCGTCACGGCCAATCCTGCGCCATAGGCCAATTCAGAGGATCCACCTGAAAACCTTACGATGTTGTTAACGATCGTGTTGAATTTCAAGGTGACAGTCGTCGAGTTGCTAGATGATCCCTGAAGCATGATGCCTCCTCCGCGCAGGTCGGCTTCATTCTCGGTGATCGTGGAATTGACCATCGTCAAACGCGCGGTGCCCGCACTCCAAATCCCCGCACCGCGACAGGCTTTATTTCCCCGAATCATGGAGCTGATGATGTCGACTCGTGACCCCGATGAAGCCGCCACCCCACCACCCGTTGAAGTGACGCCGCCGCCGCAGGCGCCAATCTGTCGGTTGATGTTTCTCTCAACGCGAGTTCGATACAAGCCAACTGTGGCGTCTTGTCCAGCGAAAATGCCCGATCCCCAAAGATTCGATACGTTGTCGGAGATGATGGCCTCTTGCGCATCGAAACTACCCTTGCTCCCCACATAAACCCCTGCGCCCTGATCAAAACTCGATCCGTTCGAGAGGGACATCTTCTCCACTTTCAGGTACGGCAATGCGCCTTCGTCGGGACGAATCGCGATTATCCGGTGCGTATTCTGGCCGTCAATCACCATGCTGCTGGCATCATTCGTGTTACCGATGAGATGGACGGTGCCCTTGCGCAGTGTCAGCGATGAATTCAAGAAATGTCTTCCAATCACGTCGACGTGAACAGTGAAAAATTCGCCTGGATTCTGATCGGCAAGCTCAAATACGCGTCGAATGGTGCATGGCGACGCCGCACTACCCGAACAGAAAGTTGTTCCGGTTGTGTCGGCACGGTTGTTTACGCGCAGGGTCCTGGCTTGTACGGCGGTTGATAGTCCCAGAATGGTGCCAAGGGCTGCGAAGATAGGTACTAGATTTCGTTTCGTCATGTGTGTGCTCCAAAGTTCAGTGTGCAAATATGTGATAGGCACACCCCTCTTCGGTCGCACGACTTGTGTGAAGAAATTTTTGGAGGGAAAACTCCAAAATTCACGAATCCATCGGTTCCATCGATGACAGCCTATCGAATCGCTGCAAACTTCTTTCACGGCCCGACGAGCGCGAGCACTTGTCGGTTCACCCTCTCCCGCCGCGTGGCATCCGGAATGCGGTCGACCCACGATTTAATCGTCCGACGTTTGATCCCCGCAAGATCCAGTTCCGGTGGACGTGAAAATATCCGGCTTCGTGTACCCGCGAGATACGCGATATCGAATATCGCCTTTTCTGCACTGGCCACCTTGGCGCCGGAGGCTTGGGTGTCGAATCCATCGAACAGTTCCGGAGCGATTTGATGCAGGGAGAATACGCCCGCCGAGGTCTTGACCTTCTTTGTGCGACCGAGCGTGACGGCGTAATGAACCGCCGGAATCTGCGACAGGATCCCGTGCAGGTACAGGGCGGTGTAAAGCGAAACATAAGCAGGATAAGGTGTTGAAACGTATTCCAGCGCCACCCACGGATCGATGGGTTCGCGTGAAATCCAGAACTGACCGTGCCGCAAAGGTTGCACCAACCCAACCACATCCAACCGCCGCAACATCTGCGCCGCCGCAACGGACGACATTCGCAATACGGAGGCAGCCTCCGATGGCGTTACCACCGGTATCCCCAGTGCAACCAAACGCGCGAAGGCTTCGATTGCTTTCATGCGGCAAGCTCTTGGAGCAGCTCAAGCACTTCCAGTTGCATGGCCTCCCAAACGGATCTGTCGGTGAAGGCGGCCCCCTGTCCGGGCTCCAGATATGCGACGACCTGCGAGAGGTAATCGTCATACGTCAGTGCCAGGGCTCTCTCAGACGCTTTGTCCCGGACAGCACGCCATTCCAATCCCAGTTTCGGAAGACTGGGAATTTGCGATCGCAAAAGATGTAAATCGAAAAGGTCGCGCGCCTGAGTCTCGGGCCGGCCTGCCAGCGCCCGAACCTTTTGCATGAGCGCGACGGGTCCGCTGTGGTGCTGTATGACTGGCGCGGTCAGACCGTAAGAGCGGCAAAGCCCCGCGTCTATTGGCTCGACCATTGGATCGTGTGATTCCCCTTCCCGTCGCGAAAATTCGACCTTCGTCGGAATCACCATCGATTGCCCGACAACGGCTAGCCCCACCTTCCACCGCTGAGTCGTATCCGTCTGTTTGGGGGCGGACGTTGATACGACCGTGATCCCTTTTGCTTTCAAGGGGACTGCGAAGGCTGGCGAAGCGAGCAGCCGATCAACCTTGTTTTTGAGAGTGTTGGTGGAAATGGTCGTAACGTCGAGATCCAGGTCCTCTGAATAGCGAATGCTGTGAAAAAAGAAGCGCAGGTTGCAGCCCCCCTTCACGGTGAATCGCGTTCGATCCTGCCCCATCGCCAACTGGCGCAAAAAAATGAGATGGAATATCTCGACGCATTGGCGATGCATCAACATCGATTTTAAATACATGTTTATGACGTCAAAGTCAATTTCGTGTATTTATATAATCGGACATCCCGGGACCCAGAAGCCCATGCCAATCCCGATGGCGTCCCTGGTGTGGTTTCGGGCCGTCAAAGGCTGCAGCCGTCCCGGGTAATCATCACTGTAGGCGGCAATGGGTTGGGGAGGAACGCCGCAACCTCCTCTCCACCGACGGTGGTCCGAATAAACCGTCCAGTGGTTCGCTTGGGCATCGGGGCTAGGAACGAAGGTTTTTAGTACAGAGGCCTAGTCACGCCAACATTACTAGCGATGCCGTAAGTCCGGACGCCACGTGTCCGACCAACCGATGGTCACCAGATCATCAATCGAGCCGTTAACCCAATCGGGCCTCGGCGCGGGCCATTTGGGCTTCTCGGCTTTTTCCGCGGCGACCCCTGCATCCACGGAGATTCGCAGGCGTCTTTTCTTTCGGCCGGTCACTTCGCCGTCCAGGCCAGTTCCGCCGCTCCGCGAGGACATGCAATCCGCAGCACAATCTTCCCTGTGTGCTCGCCGCCGAAATCGAACGCCTTGCCCAATTCGTCGTTTTTCTCAAACCGCAACACATAGGTTCGGGTGAATGGGGTTCGATTGGGGAAAAACTCGGTTTCGTAGAGTGTCGGCAGCTTTGGCGCCTCGATGTCGGTGGCTTCAAGCGTATTACCAGCACCGTCCACCAGTGTCACCCGCCAGGGCGAGCTATCCCGCTCAAGGTCGTTCCAGCGGCGGTCGGTCATTTGAACCGAAAGATGCAGCTCGTACCCTGCGCGCACCGACTCAAGCTGGCTGCGCCGCAGTTCTTCGCGCTGGGCTCGGTTCAGGTCATAAATTTCGGCGTAGCGTTCGATGTAGGCTTGACGAAATTCCACGGACTTCATCGTGGCCCAAACCTCGATGAGCGTCCCCTCGGCCGATACCACCCGGGTCGAGCGCGTCCAACGATCAAACATTGAGCCGTAGTCGGCCGAGACGAAGGTGCGTGGCGTTTCCGAAAAATCGACAGGATCCGGTTGCGCGGACCGACAGGCCCCCGCACCCAGCAACGCCAACAGCACAAATGCCTTCACCGAAAATCGCTCTTCTTGAAGAGTGTCACAAGCGGCGCCTCTTTTTCCAATATCTCGCGCCCGCCTTCTTCACGATCAACCAGCCCCAAAATGATGCGAACCTCCAACCCGTGCAGTCGAGCGCGCTCAACTGCCTTCAAGGCCGAGCCTCCCGTCGTGACCACATCCTCGACGATCGCGACTTTCATACCAGCCGGAACTTGCTTGCCGCCCTCGATCCATTGACCTGTGCCATGACCCTTGGCTTCCTTGCGCACATAGAACGCGCGCAGGTTGCGGCCAGACAGGTAGCTCAAGGTCGATGTAGCCGAAGCCAGCGGATCTGCACCCATCGTCAAACCCCCCACGGCCTGAACCTCCGGGGCTTTTTCGGCCAACAAGCGCCCGAACAACCAACCGACGAGGAAATGGCCCTCGGCACTCAGCACGCTCTGCTTGCTATCAAAGTAGAAGTTGCTCTTCGCACCGGAGGCCAGGGTGACCTCTCGCTCCTCGTAGGAGAAACGGCGAAATATCTCAAGCAATCGGGCGTGGTGAAGTCGGTAAAGTTCGTCGTCCATCGCGTGTTTTTGTACCACAACGACGGCGCCGGAACCGCACCCACCGCCCAATTTTTTTGTGCCCGATTGCGGGCCACCGAACGAACTACAGGCCGCCGAGCGGATCGTCGCCGAAGAACTTCTTGTTCTTCACGTTGAGCGATTTCGCCTGCTTTTCGTTGGCTTCGCGACGGCGGCGGTTTTGATCCGCTTCCTTTTCACGTTGCTCACGCAGCGTTGCCAAGCGTGCCTGAGCCGCGGCCTTGTCGACGTCGCTTGCGGCTGAGGCCAGTTGCTTCTCAAGATCTCGCTGTTGGGAAAGGGCCTTTTCTTCCGTCTCTCGGAAGCGGCGCTCGGCCTCTTTTTCCTGCGAAACCAGTTTTTCGTACAGCGCTTGCTGTTTTAAATCGGCGGCTTCTTGTTGCTTGTACAACACGCCACCACCGATGGCGGCGACCAAGACGACTGCACCCAGCACCCAGGGCCATGTCTTTTTGCCCTCTTGGCGGGCCTTGATCTCCATCGCGATCTGCTGCTCGCGAAGCCGAGCCTCGGCGTCAACACGGGCTCGCCGCTCGCTCTCTTCCACGCGAATTTTTCCTTCGCGGGAGAGTCGCATTTTTTCCATCTCCGTGGCGCGCTCGCGATCCTCGATATCTTGTCGGGCTCGGGCCTCTGCCTCAAGCGCACGGCGTTGCTCGTCTTCACGCGCTCGGCGATCCGCAGCAACCCGATCCATCTCGGATTGCTTCTGGTGTTCCACGCGATCGTCTTCGATCTTCTGGAGTTCTCGCAGTGAGAACAGGGTGGAATTTTCGGTACGCTTCTCCTCGGCCATAGTGGCGAGTCTCCCTTGGTGGTGTTTCAGACGGAGAAAATAACTCTAGTTGTGTAACACATCGAAAGGTCAGCATCAAACGGGATCGAGGTGCACTGGAGAGTGCCCCCCCCAGATGAAGTCCCAAGGCCCCGCTTGTCCGCTTATCGGAAACCCTTCAGCAAATTGTCGATGTCATCGTTGCGACGTTTTGCCGGTTCGGCTTTTGTGGCCGGTGCACTACCCTTGGCAACTGATTTGTCGCGCGACTTTGAGTGGCGGCTGCGCGAGTGGGAATTGCTTGATTTGGAATTGCTTGCAACTGCTTTCGCCGGATCTTCGGCGCGCGGAGGCAATGCCTCAGGATTGGCCGCAGCATGTGCTTTGGCGGCTTTTTCCGCCTTTTCTTGCACAGCAGCTTCCTCGGCGCGCAACGATTCCGCACGGGCGCGTTCTTCCATTTGACGACGCACGACCTCGGTGGCTTGTGCGTTTCGATTCACCGCAACCACGGTGAGAATCATGAGCGGAACAATCACCAAACCGACGCCACCAATGATCCCCCACAGAATCCATTTTTTCTTTTGTTGCTCAGCGGTACTGAACTTGGGCAGGTTGAAATTGCTCATGGTCCTCTTTCCTCCGACAGGGTTACCCATCCTAAAGCAAAGTGTGGGCCAACCCACATGAATTCGTGAGGGTGTGTTCTGAAAGTTGTTTCGTGTGCACAGAATGCGGGTTCGGTGCTACGGCAGAAAATCACCGGGCTCGCGGGGACATTTTTTCCGCTAGGATTGGCACGTGACGCCTGGCTTCGTTGATCTTCACGCCCACTACCTTCCGGGTATCGACGACGGCGCACCGGATCTGAAAACAGGTCTGGAAATGGTGGAGGCCATAGCGGCGATGGGGTTCACCACCCTCTGCGCGACACCCCATCAACGCGCCGGAATGTACCTGCCTTCTGCGGCGCAGATCGAGGCCGCGCTTACGGAAGTGCGCCTGGCTCTTGCGAGTCGACCCAACGCGCCCGAAAT
>JAYUPZ010000309.1:0-17954 GCA_043759805.1 Myxococcales bacterium
GATTTGCACGTTCTGCTTCGGATTCGCTCCCACCCGTTTTACAAAACCGAGGGCAATAAACTTTTTGTCGACGTTCCGGTGACTCTCTCTGAGCTCGCCCTTGGCTCGGATCTCGACGTCCCGGTGTTGGATGGCGTGATACGAATGAAGGTTCCGGCCGGAACCCAGTCGGGTACGGTCTTTCGGGTTCGTGGCCGGGGTTTGCCCGAGCCGGGCGTTGCTCGCGGCGATGTTCACGTGCGCGTTGCGGTCGAGACACCGGTGCACCCCGACGCCCGCATGCAGGTCGCGCTTGCAGCCTTGCAGGCAGGTGCGGATGCGCAGCGCTATCCTCTTCGTGCGCAATTTCAGGCGGTCCGCGCGGCGACGGGACGAGATAAACCATGAGTGATACGAAGCGTGATACGAAGTTACCCTCAAAACGCGAACCGGGTTCCTCGCTGTGGTTTCACGCCCTGTTGTTTTTGGCGACGGTTATCACAACCACGGCCACGGGCGCCCTCTATGTCCACCCCGAACGGATGCTTCCCATCGCAGACGGCTGGACCTTTTCGGTTCCGCTCCTTGTCATTTTATTGTGTCACGAGTTTGGGCATTTTACTGTTGCCCGGCTGCACGGGGTGAAGGCCTCTTTGCCTTATTTCTTGCCGTTGCCTCCTCCAATCGGGATGCTGGGGACCCTGGGAGCTGTGATACGGATGCCACCTGCGACGGATCGGCGCAAGCTCATCGACATCGGCGCGGCGGGCCCGCTCGCAGGCCTCGTGGTGGCGATTCCCATCTTGCTTTACGGACTTTCCTTGTCCAAGGTCGCTCCACTTGTGGGCGTAGGCATGCAAGAGGGTAATTCACTCCTGTATGCGCTGATGAAGTTCGTGGTGACCGGGCGTTGGCTCCCGGCCAACGGTGAAGACATCATGTTGCATCCCACGGCGCTTGCAGGGTGGGCCGGGTTATTGCTCACCATGATCAATCTCTTGCCGTTCGGTCAGCTAGACGGTGGACATGTGGCGGTTGCCTATTTGGGGAATCGTTACACATCGTTTTCACGACGTTTGTCGCCCGCACTGTTGCTGCTGTCGGTAGGGGTTTTTGCCTGGGTGTGGTTTCTGACCGACAAACTGTTGGCAAATCCGGACGTCGCCAGGTTGCTTGCCAATCAGGGCGTTGATTCCGTTTCTGTGGCTTTGGCGGCCGCGATGCCGTGGCTCGTTTGGTTTGGCATGCTGCGTTTGATGTCGTTTTTGGCCGGGGGAGAGCATCCCGCCGTCGACGACAAACCGCTTGGTCGTTCCCGGGGCGTCCTGTTCTGGCTCGTGGTATCCGTGTTTGTGGCCATCTTCATGCCAATCCCGCTCAGGTTCTCCATAGGAAAAGTCGATGTCAGTCCGACAACGACACCCGCAAAGGCGGCGACGACCAACACCGATGCCGGGGTAGACGCACAGGACGACCGCCGTGACTGAAACCTGCCCCAAATGCCATTTTGCGCGCAGCGAAGCGCAACACAATTGTTCCCGGTGCGGCCTCGAGTTCGCACGCTGGAATCCGGAGGTCGCCGACACCGTCAAACCACTCGATGCCCACGGAGAAGCTTTGTGGAGCTCGGCGATTCAAAATTGGAGTAACGAAGAACATCATCTGGCCTTCGTCAAACACGCCTCTCTTGCAGGAATGCTGGCGGCCGGTGGTCGCCGTTACCGCGATTGGCTTTTGACCCATCCAGGTGACGTGACAGCGATCGCCATGCAGAAACGGATTCTCGGCATGGCGCAGGCAATGCTTGGTTCGAACAGCACGCGGCCGGATTCCTCCATGCTATCGAGCAAGTGGTTCTGGACCATCATCATCGTGGCAATGACCGCGGGAATGACGGCTGCGTTCTTGATCCGCCGTTAGCGGATATCTAAATTACGCCGCTGCGATCTCCGGTGACCGCAACCAGGCACGCGCCCGGACGGTTCCCGTATCGTTCCCCGGCGCGAGCTTGAGCTGGTCATCGATTATGGCCCAAACATCCGCAAGTTCGGCACGGTGCAAGGTGAACGTAATCATGAAGAAGGGTGTGTGGGCATCGGGCGCGTGTACGATCGCCGTGACCGCATGCTGTTCCTCTTCGGTAGTGAGAGTGCCCTTGACCTCGTAGGTCCAGCGCGAAACCGATTTCACCTTCCGTGCGTGAAAGGACAAGAGCCTGCCGCCCGTATCAGCGGGGCTGGTGATGCTGGTGGTGTCGACCAACATTTGCACCTGCACGTTGCCGTTTTCATCGTCGGAGCCGTCCATCAACAGCGGGACCCACTGCTGGAAGTTTCCGTTCAATAACAAGCCGTTGCCCGCGATGAACAGGTGCAAAGAGGGTTTCAAAACCGTTGCCATGGACGGTACTGAACCACGCGGTGCGAGGCGTCAAGCGGATGGATCGGCGTTCCAGCGGAAAACATGGCAATACTGCGCTTGTGAAAGTTCCGCCCTTCGAGATGCCTCTACAGGAGATAAAAGAGACTTTGGATTCGTTGCGTCGGCCGCTGTCGATCGCCATCATTCGGTCCAAAAATGCCTTCAACGTGGGCGCGATCATTCGTGTGGCGCATTCCTTCCTGGTGAAACAGATCGTCCTGGTTGGCGATGAACCGTTTTACGAGCGGGCCGCAATGGGCATGCAACGTTACGAGAATCTCGTGATGTTGCCCGATGACGCTGCCTTCTTGTCCTGGAAGTCCGCGCAAAACTTGCCGATGGTTTGTCTCGAACGCGAGCCTGCAACTGTCGGTTTGTGGCAGGCCGAGTTGCCTGGCGAATGTGTGATGGTTTTCGGCAGCGAGAACGAGGGGATTTCTGCGGAGATCCTGGCCGCGGCCGACCAGATCGTGGCGATCCCGATGTTCGGAATCAATAACTCTTATCCGATCACGGTGGCCGCGGGTATCGCAATTGCCGAGTGGACGCGCCGACACAGCCCAGGTCCGGGCCGCTGATTAGCGGGCTCCGCGCAACGAGGGCAACAAAAAGCCAATCAGTCCGGGCAGCGCGCCGATGCTGCCGAGCACGATAAACAAAGTGGAGGGCGCGATCCGTTCCGCGAGTCCGCCCACCATGCCTGAAGACAGCGCCATCATTCCGAATACGGTGACGTTCACGAGTGCGAATGCGCGACCGTGCAAGTGGGCCGGTACCGTTCGCTGAATCATCACTGTGCGCGGAATAATGATGAGCGGAATGAAGAGTGCGTGTACGAACTGGGCGATGCCGAGCTGTCCAATCGTACTGCAAAACGCGTAGGGAATAAAGGTCAGGCCGTCGAGGACGATGCCTACGAGGATGGTCGGGCCCCTTGGGAAATTGTGACCAAATATCCAAAAGGCAGCGCTTGCGAGGGTCATCCCAAGAAAAAAGAGGCCCAGGGTCTGCGAATAAGCGGCGGCATCAAGTCCGAGTGTTTTTGTGACCAGAAGCGGTGTGGCGACATGGGCGAGTCCCATGATTGCTAAATTGTTGAGGGTGCCAATCACCAGCAATGCACGCATCGAAGGCACGGCCCAAACCTGTCGCGCGCCGGAAATTGCTTCGTGCAAGGTGGCTCGCAGATCAAGGGGTAACGACGGCCCATCCATCGGGCCGAGCGGCGTTGGTCGGCGGTCGCGTACAAGCGGTAGCAAGGCAAGGCAACCCGCTGAGAAAAGAAAGGTCGCCGCATCCACCAGCAGTAAATTGATAGACCCCACAAGCGGAATCAGAATCGCGGCGAGCAATGGGCCCGCAACCAACGCACCGTATTCGGCGACTTGAAATCCAGAGACCGCCGCCGTCAGGTGTTGGGGTGGCGTGATACGCGGCACCAGCGATTTAATCGCGGGGTTAAAGAGCGTTGATCCCGTGGCAAGGCAGAAAATCGCAACGCCAAGTGCGGACGGCGTTAGCAGATCGGTCGCGTGCAGAATGGGGATTGCACCGACGCTGATTGCGCGTGACAGATCAGCCCACAACATAATCTTACGCCGATCGCTTCTGTCGACGAGTGCGCCTGCAAAAAGCCCCAACGCCAGCGCAGGCAAGAAGTTGAGCGCCACCAGTGCGGCGGACATCGACGACGAACCGGTCACATCGAGTGCCACGAAGAACATGACGCTGATGAAGAGGGCGTCACCGAGATGCGAAACCACCTGACCGAGCCAAAGCAACCCGAGTCGACCCCGCCATCGGTCGTCCCCGTGCTCCGGAGGTGCCACCGGAAGGTGGGATGCAATCTCGGTGTTGGATGGCGTAAAAGTCACTTTGGCGGCCCTCGCGGCGGTCATTTGGAACGAAATGTCCCGCGCGGGCATAAACCCATTGTCGCAGAGGACGCCGCTCCGCCCAAAAAAGCCCACCGAGGTCGGTTAGAAATGCAATTGTTTCTGACTGATAACCACGCGTGTTTCTCGGTAGTTTCGTCTCGGTTGCAGTGTAGCTAATTCTTCTCCTGCAGCATTTGCGCGTCTTTACAGCGGGTATTTGCGTCGCCTAGGGTGAATCCATCCTGCGGGAAACGCCGCAGCAACAAGGAGAAATACGATGACCCGACTTCTAAGCATGACCCTGGCCGCTTCTCTATTTAGCGGGGTCGCCTACGCACAGGATCCGCCCGCACCGACCCCCGAACCCACCCCCGAAGTGAAGGTGGAGACCACTGCCGTCGTGCAGACCGATACCACTCCCGAAGTGCAAGCCGAGTCAACACCGGAAGTGAAGACCGAAGAGAAGGTGGAAAACTCACCCTTCAAGATCACCGGCTTTATCGACGGCTACATGGGTTACCTGTCGAGCGAAGCCGGTCAGGGTTTGCCCGGACATCAAGCTTACGTTCGCAACAACGGCTTCTCGCTGGCCTTCGTTGGACTCGACCTCCTCTATGACACCGAATACGTCTCGACGACGATGAACCTCCGCTTCGGTCCGGGCGTGAGCGCCTTCTACGGCGGTGGTTACATCAGCAAGACGCCTGGCGTGTACGGCGCCGATGCTTTGGGCAGTGCGATGCAAAACGTCACGCAAGCCTTTTTGACCTTGAAAGCCTCCGACGCAGTGACGATCGACTTTGGCCAGTTCAGCACCATCTACGGGGCTGAAGTCGCCGAAAGCTTCAACAACTTCAACTATTCGCGCGGTGCTTTGTACTACTCGTTCCAACCGTTCTGGCACACCGGTGCGAAGCTGAACTACAAGATCGGCGATCAGTTGACGATCAAGGCCATGGCAGTTAACGGCGTCAATACCTTCGTCGATACTGGTGATTCGATTCCTCAGATTGGTTTGCAAGCTGCTTATGCGGCCGAGAACCTCAGCCTCTATGTTGGATACCTCGGTACCCTTGAGAAGAAGGTTGATGGGCCCTGGGACCACCTGGTCGACGTGGTTGCAAGCACCAAGGCCGGACCGATTGAACTCTTGTTCAACTTCGACTTCGCCATGGACGACGGCAGTGCGAATGCTGGCAACAAGTTCAGCTTCTGGGGCGGGAGCCTTGCAGCACGTTTGGCTCTGAGCGATGCCGTCAAAGCAGCGATTCGTGTTGAGTATCTGGCTGACGAGGATGCGGTCGTGTTGTTGGCCAAGAGCTTGCTCACCAACACGCTCACCTTCGACTGGTTGCCCTTGCCCACGCCGAACGCACTTATCCGCCTTGACTTGCGCTTCGAGAAGTCGACCGATGGCGACATTTTCGCCGAGCGTGGCGAAACAGCAAACACCGACTCCGCCTTCGCAGCCGTGGTCGGCGTGGTCGTCAAGACCAACTAGCTCCGACTTACATAACCTACCGCCTATCGGCGGACCTTGGGGCGATGGTCTACACGGCCATCGCCCTTTTTTATTTTGTTGGGCCTAGCTCTCCGGCGGTTGATCCGCGGGATGACTCAGCTCCACCGGCTTGTGTCGCTCGATCTCCGTACCACCTGTCCTGTCGCAGGTCAGGATGCGATCGCCGTCGGTGAAAACCACATCAATCTTTCCAGGCCCGGGCGAGCCACGCACGATCCCGACGCCAAACTTGGGGTGTGCAATCCGCTCGCCTGCGCGATAGCTCTCCTTGAACGCATACGCTCGCGGCGGCTTGCTCGGATCCGTCACGGTCGGCAAGGCAGGCGGCGCTTTTTCTTTCGACTTCTTGACGCTTGAACGCTTGGTGGTGCTGGCCGTCGCGCTGTTGCGACGTTCGTTCTTGTAGTTGTGCTGCCCACTGCACTGTTTGCAAAGAACACGGACGACGCGTGTACCGACCATGGCGACCACGACGTGCCATACGTCGCCGCATTTGTTGCAGTTGTCTTCAATGTCCTGTCCCACCTTCGCGGTTGCCATAATCGATTCAGTTCCTCTCGTTCGTTTCGTTCTAAAGATGTCCAGGATCACGATAAACGCCGAAAACATCCCGGAAAACCTGGCTGATTTCGCCCAGGGTGCAGCGCATTTTCACAGCCTCTAGCACGGATTCCATGATGTTGGCCTGTGCCGGTGCGCTTTCGCAGGCCCGGACAACGCCACCAAGTCCACGGGCCGCCTCGGCGCTGTTGCGTTGCGCCCGAAAGGCCCTGATGCGAGCGTTCTGCACACTTTCGACCGATTCATCAACTTTCAATACCGGCACTTTTTCTTTCCCGTCGGACTGCAGCGTGTTGACACCCACCACAAGTCGATTGCCACTGTCGATGGCGCGCTGTTGTTCGTATGCGCTTACCCCGATTTCCTTTTGCGGAAATCCCTGTTCGATGGCGGTCGTGATGCCGCCCATTGCATCAATCCGTTCGAGATAGATCTGAGCTTCGCTTTCCATCTTTTCCGTCAGGTGTTCCACAAAGTGACTGCCCCCCAGCGGATCCGCGACCGATGCCACGCCGGATTCGCACAGCAAGATCTGCTGCGTTCGCAGGGCCAGCGTTGCGGCGTCTTCGGTTGGCAGTGCATAGGTCTCGTCGAAGCTGTTCGTGTGTAACGATTGCGTGCCCCCGAGTACGGCTGCGAGGGCTTGCAATGACACGCGAACCACGTTGTTGCGAGGCTGCTGGGCGACCAGTGAAACCCCCGCCGTTTGACAGTGCGCTCGCAATAACCACGAGCGCGGATTCTTTGCGCCGAAGCGTTCACGCATGATGTGTGCCCACATTCGGCGGGCTGCGCGCAGCTTGGCTATCTCCTCGAAAAAGTCGTTGTGAATGTCCCAGAAAAAACTCAAACGGGGCGCAAAGGCATCGACATCAAGGCCCGCATCGATGCCCATCTGGACGTAGCCAATACCGTCCGCGAGTGTGAACGCCAGCTCCTGTACGGCCGATGCCCCGGCTTCGCGAATGTGGTACCCGCTGATGCTGATGGTATTCCATTGCGGCATCGTGCGCGTGCAATGCACCAACATGTCCGACATGATGCGCAAATGGGCGCGCAATGGACAGATCCATTCCTTCTGCGCGATGAACTCCTTGTACATGTCGTTTTGAATCGTACCACGCAATTGAGAGGCATCAATTCCCCGTGCTTGCGCAAGCGCCTGGTAAAAGGACAGCACGATGACGGCAGGGGCGTTGACCGTCATCGAGGTCGATACGGTATCAAGCGGGATATCGGCAAACAGGCGATCCATGTCGTCGATCGTTGCAACCGCAACGCCTTCTCTTCCGACTTCACCGCGACACAGAGGATGATCGGGGTCGTAGCCCATGAGCGTGGGCATATCGAATGCGGTGGACAATCCTGTTTGCCCCTCTGCCAGCAAATACTTGAATCGACGGTTCGTGTCTTCCGGTGAACCGAACCCCGCAAACATGCGCATGGTCCAGGGTTTTCCCTGGTACATGGTCTCGTGAGGTCCCCGGGTATACGGGAAGACGCCCGGTTGCTCGGTCATCGCGCGATGATCGGCGGGTCCGTAATGCGGCTGCAACGGAAGGCCCGAAAGTGTTTCAGGTAACGGTACCGAGCCTTCGGGCCTCGACGCGCGCGGCATGAACTCAAAGCGTACCATGGAATGCAAATTGACGGGTGAAACCGGGCGCGCTAGGTCGATCCCATGTCCAATCGACGGATCGATCTGGTGATCTTTGATCTTGACGGAACGTTGATCGATTCCATCGTTGATATCGCAGGGGCGCTCAATCATGTGTTGCGCATCCATCATCACCCGACGGTTTCAGTCGATGCCGTTCGAAGAATGGTTGGTGACGGCGTCTCGATGTTGGTGCGCCGCGCGCTCGCCGAAGTTGCGCCTGATGCGGGATCGATTTCCGATGAAATCGTCGACGACATGGCGCAAACGATCTGGCAGTACTATGTCGACCATCCCTGCGTCGACGGTCAGCCCTTCGAGGGCATGCTCTCGGTACTTGACGAGCTGGCCGCACGCGGCATTGCAGTTGCAGTACTTACAAACAAGCCCGGCGATGTGGCGCGCGCGCTGTTTGACGTTTTGGCGATGCGAGCCCGCTTTACGGACGTAATTGGCGACATGGACGGGTTTGCGCGCAAACCTTCGCCCGAAGCGGTTTTTGTGCTGATGCAGCGGACGGGCGTCACCGCCGAACGCACCTTGATGGTGGGCGACGGCATTCCCGACGTCGGGGTCGCACGCGCGGCAGGCATTGCGTCCGTTGCCTGTTTGTGGGGCTACACGCCGCCGGAAAAACTGCTGGCTGAAAATCCAACGCACGCAATTGCGACACCACTCGACCTGTTGGCCCTCGTGTAGCTCCTGACTAGGCTGTCGCGGAGGTTACTGGCTTTTCAGCGCCAGGTTCGGCCACAACCACGGGCACAGGTTCGAGCGCTGCTTCCAGTGCTTCGGAGATCCTGGACACGAAGGTGATTTGCATTTCGTTCTTTACAACGTCGGGCACATCGACCAAATCCTTGCGATTTCGCTCGGGCAACAATACTCGCTTGATGCCGGCCCGATGCGCGGCCAGAACTTTCTCCTTCACGCCGCCGATGGGTAGTACGTTACCGCGTAGGGTGATTTCACCCGTCATGGCCACGTCGCCGCGAACGCGTCGACCCGAGAGCAATGAAATGAGCGCAGAACTCATGGCAACGCCGGCTGAGGGGCCATCTTTCGAGACTCCACCCGCAGGCACGTGGACGTGTAGGTCGGTCTTCTCAAAGTCGACGGTGATGTTGTATTCGTCGACGTGCGCGCGGACCCAGGAAAGGGCAGCCCGCACGGACTCCTTCATCACGTCACCGAGTTGGCCGCTGAGAATGAGATTGCCCTTACCGGGCATTTGCGATGCTTCGATGAAGAGGATGTCGCCTCCACTTGGGGTCCAGGCGAGGCCGGTTGCCACGCCGGGGACTTCGGTGCGTTCGGCAACTTCTGGATAGAAACGCTGGGGACCCAGGATATCTTCCATGCGCTTTTCGCCAAGGACGCTGTCATACGTTTCGTTTTCGGCGACCTTGACAGCGATGGCGCGAATGGCGTTGGCAATTTCGCGTTCCAGGTTACGAACGCCCGCTTCACGGGTGTAGTGGTCAATGATGGCGCGCACGCCGTCATCCGGGAAATCGACTTGCTCGGTCGTCAAACCGTGCTCTGCGATTTGCTTCGGGATGAGATGCCGACGTGCGATCTGGAGCTTCTCGTCGCTCGTGTAACCGGGAATGTCGAGCACTTCCATACGGTCGAGAAGGGCTGGCGGAATCGTGTCCAGCATGTTCGCCGTGGCGATGAAAATGACGTTCGATAAATCGAACGGCACTTCCAGGTAGTGATCCGAAAACGAGTTGTTTTGCTCGGGATCCAAAACCTCAAGGAGGGCTGCCGATGGATCGCCGCGGAAATCAGATCCCAGCTTATCTATCTCGTCGAGTACAAATACGGGGTTCTTGGTTGCGACCTTGCGCATGCCCTGAATAATTCGACCCGGCAAAGCGCCGATATAGGTCCGACGGTGGCCACGAACCTCGGCCTCGTCCCTCACGCCGCCGAGCGAAATGCGGATAAACTCGCGGCCAAGCGACTTCGCGATCGATTTGCCAAGCGAGGTCTTGCCGACGCCCGGAGGTCCAGCCAGACAAAGAATCGGTCCCTTCTTGCCGGGCGCCAATTTGCGCACCGCCAAGTATTCAAGAATGCGCTTTTTAACCTTGGCGAGATCGTAGTGTTCGTTGTCGAGGATCTCTCTTGCCGAGTTCAGCTCGAGGGTGTCGATGGTTTGCTTTGCCCACGGCAACTCAACCAACCATTCAAGGTAGGTACGCTGAACGGTGTACTCGGCCGAGGAGGGCGCCATTTGTTTGAGGCGGTCAAGTTGCTTGCGCGCAACCTTGATCACGTCCTCGGGCATGTCGGCCACCTTGATCTTGTCGTCGAAGGTATCGAGATCGCTCGATTCGTCTCCTTCACCGAGCTCTTCTTGAATCGCCTTGAGCTTTTGGCGCAATACCGCTTCGCGTTGGTGCTTTGAGAATTCCTCGCGCACCTGCGTATCGATCTTTTGTTTGACCTTGATGAGCTCGACCTTGCGCTGCAAGAGCACCAGCAGACGTCGCAACCGATCGGTCACGTTGGGCTCGATAAGCAAAGAGGCGCGCTCTTCACTCGACAGATCGACTGTCGCAGCGACCACGTCGCCCATGCGCGCGGGATCTTTGTTCTGATCCAAAACCTGAGCTGCTTCGTCCGGGATGTCGGGCGAAATGGCAATCAGTTGTTTGGCGACGTCATAGACCGCCATGCCAAGGCCATCGATTTCGATGGGATCCTTGCGAATTTCGCGCGCCGATTCGTACTGCGCTATCATGAAGGGCTTTTCCTGAATGAAGCCCTTGATGCGGCGGCGTTCCACGCCTCTCAGTACGGCGGTCACGCGGTTCTCGGACGCCTTCACGACGCGGACGACTTCCCCCTCTACGCAGATATTGTAGAGATCTGTCCCTGCCGGCTCTTCGACATCCGCGTCTTTTTGCGTTCCGACGAGCAGTCGCGCTCCTTTGCCCGGTAAGCTCTCGATGAGCTTGAGCGAGCTGGAACGGCCGATTTCGACCGGCATCACGGCGCCTGGAAACAACACCAGGTTCCGCAAAGAGAGAAGGGGCAGGGTCTTGGTTTCTGATGCCGTCATGCTGTCTCTCCGTTGACTGCGACCTGACGCATTAAACCTAGCGCCCGAACGCCTTGTGGCAAGTTCTTAATTTGTACATCGAATGTCGCGCCCGCGTTCTTGAAATGGTTCGCCGTATTCATTCGTTTTCCCACTCGCGGAGCTGCGTGTTCACCACGCGCTTGCTGAGCTCCGTCAATAGACTTCGGGATTCCTCGTCACCTTCTTCAATCGCGGGAACAACAACATGCACACGACAGTACTGATCCCCCCGTGCACCTTCGCTGTTCGCGATGCCCTTGCCCTTGAGACGTAACTTGCGGCCGGAGCTAGAACCCGGTGGCACATTCACCCACACAAGCCCATCAAGTGTGGGTACGTGTACGCGTGCGCCCACCATCGCTTCGGCGATCGTGATCGGCACATCAAGAAGCACGTCATCATTCTCCCGCTGAAGATAGGGATGGGGTGTGACAGTGATTTCAAGATAGAGATCGCCTGGATGCCCGCTGACGCCTGATGCAGCACCTCCCTGACGGGCGATTCGGAGCCGCCCACCGGTCTCGACCCCCGCCGGAATTGCCACTTCGATCGGGTTGCCGTTGCCGCCGCGAATCTTGCGTTTGGTGCCAAGTGCCGCCTCGGCAAAAGGCAACTCGACCCGCGCCGACATGTCGCTACCTCTCGGCGAGGCAGGTCCGCGTTGTTGCCACGGGTTGCGGCCCGAAGCTCCCTGACCAAAAAGATTCGAGAAAAGATCATTCAGGTCGGGACCACCCTGGCCGCCGGGAAAACCACCTCCGCGCGCAAAGGGTGATCGACCTTTACCAATATTAAAGTCGCCGAACACGCTCGCAAAAGAATCGGGATCGAACCCTTGTGGCATGCCGTCGGATCCTACCGGTGCGTGTCGCAAGCGATCGTATTCGCCGCGTTTCTTCGCATCGCCAACAATCGCGTATGCGTCGCTAATCTCCTTAAACCGCTCCGTGCGTTTTGCGTCGCCGCCTGTTGCGTCGGGGTGGTTTTCACGCGCGAGCGCCCGGTAGGCTTTCTTTATATCAGCCTCGCTCGCACTGTCGGATACCCCGAGTAGCTTGTAGAGATCTTTCATTGCGAACGGTGGGTGTTAGCGGTCGTTCCCCGCGGCTGCAGCGGGTTCGGCCGGGGACTGTTTGTCGAAACCAAGGGCGTCACCCTCGCGCTTTACCAGGATCGTATCCCCTGGCGCAAATGTCCCCGCTATCAACTTGCGGGCGAGTGGATCCTGCAGGTGGCGGGTGATGGCGCGTTTGAGCGGCCGGGCTCCGTAGATTGGATCGTATCCTCGATCAGCCAGGAAGGTGCGTGCCTCCTCGGAAAGTTCGATGGAAAGATCGCGCTCGGCCAGCAGTTTTTTGAACCGTTCTAGTTGAATCTCAACGATCCGATCGAGGTCAACCCGACCCAGAGGATCGAAGGTGACGATTTCGTCGACTCGGTTGAGGAATTCGGGTCGGAACAGTCGGCGCAACTCTTCGTGGATCCGCTCCGGTGTCGCGCCTTCAACGATGAGGTGGCTGCCGACGTTGGAAGTCATGATGACCACCGTGTTGCGGAAGTCGATGGTGCGCCCTTGACCATCCGTCAGACGACCATCATCAAGAACCTGCAAGAGGATGTTGAATACGTCGGGATGGGCTTTTTCGATCTCGTCGAAGAGCACCACGGCGTAGGGGCGGCGCCGAACGGCCTCGGTGAGTTGTCCGCCTTCGTCATATCCTACGTAGCCGGGAGGCGCACCGACGAGGCGCGAGACCGAATGTTTCTCCATGTACTCGGACATGTCGATGCGCACCATGTGCGTCTCGTCGTCGAACATGAAGGCCGCGAGGGTTCGAGCGAGCTCGGTTTTACCGACGCCGGTCGGTCCGAGAAAAATGAACGAGCCTATTGGTCGGTTGGGGTCTTGCAAACCCGAACGTGAACGACGAACTGCATTGGCGATGGCTTCGACGGCGCGGGGTTGACCGACGACGCGATCATGCAACCGGTCTTCCATTTTCAACAGGCGTTCCTGTTCACTTTCGAGCATGCGATCGACCGGGATTCCGGTCCATTTCGAGACGACCTCGGCAATGTCTGCCTCGGTCACTTCTTCGCGCAAGAACCCGCCGTCTTTCTGCGTGATACGCATGGCTTCATCCAGTTCTTTCAAACGCTTTTCGAGCTCGGGCGCCCGGCCGAAGCGGAGTTGTGCCGCCTTGTCGAGATCACCTTTGCGCTGAGCGAGATCGGCGTCAATCTTCACCTGTTCAAGCTCTTCCTTGGCTTTTCGCAGGTCGACGATGAGGGCACGTTCTTTTTGCCAAATGGCTTTTTTCGCTGCAACGGACTCCTTCAGTTCTGCTATTTCCGCGCCGGCGGCCTCGTGCCGTTTTTTCGAGGCCGGATCTTTTTCGTGCGAGAGGGCCGACTGTTCGATGGCAAGCGAGGTCAATCGCCGTTCAATTTGATCAATGGGTTCCGGTAACGAATCGATTTGGATCTTCAGACGGCTCGCCGCTTCATCGACGAGGTCGATTGCCTTGTCGGGCAACTTTCGCCCCGAAATATAGCGGTCGGACAGCCGCACAGCGGACACAAGTGCGCCATCTCGAATGCGGATGCCGTGGTGAACCTCGTAGCGTTCTTTCAATCCACGCAGAATGGCGATCGCATCCTCACGCGAGGGCTCGCCCACAAACACCGGTTGGAACCGTCGTTCGAGCGCCTTGTCTTTTTCGACGTGCTTGCGGTACTCGTCGAGGGTGGTCGCGCCGATGCACCGCAATTCACCCCGGGCAAGCGCGGGCTTGAGCATGTTTGCGGCATCCATCGATCCCTCGGCGCTGCCCGCCCCCACGAGCGTGTGCAATTCATCAATGAACAGGATGACGCTGCCTTCGGCGGCTGCGATCTCCTTCAAGACCGCCTTCAACCGTTCCTCGAATTCGCCACGGAATTTGCTGCCGGCGATGAGCGCTCCGATGTCGAGCGAAAGGATACGCTTGTCGCGCAGCGAATCTGGTACGTCGCCGTTGGCTATGCGCAGGGCAATGCCCTCCACGATGGCAGTCTTGCCGACGCCTGGATCGCCAATCAATACAGGATTGTTCTTGGTTCGCCGAGACAGCACTTGCATCGCGCGCCGAACTTCCTCGTCGCGACCTATTACTGGATCCAGTTTTCCCGTACGCGCAAGCTCGGTCAGATCGCGGGTATATTTGCCAAGTGCCTGGTACTTGCTTTCGGCATCTTGATCCGTCACACGCTGCGACCCTCGCACCTCGGCAAGCGCTTTCATCAAGGCGTCTCGCGTGATGCCACCTTCCCGCAACACAGCCGAAGCCGCTCCCAGATCCTTGCTGACAAGTGCCAGCAAGAAATGTTCGCTCGAAACATATTCATCTTTGAAAGCAGAGGCCTGCCGATTCGCTTCCTCGCCGAGATCCTTGAATCGACGGCCGATGAAGAGCTCGGCGGTTTGGCCACGGACCTGGGGCTGCTCGTTCAGTTTGCGTTCGGCGGCCTGGAGGATGATCTCCGGATCGGCGCCAAGTTTGCGCAACAGGGCAGTGGAAACCCCACCTTCTTGCTGCAGCAAGGCAACCAACATGTGTTCAGGGCCGAGCTCCTGATGGGCGCGTTTCTCCGCGATATCGCTTGCCGCAGCAACGGCTTCCTGGGCTTTGATGGTAAGTTTTTCGAGTCTCATGGAATGTCAGCCTGATAATCGCTTGTAAACACCCGTAGGCACCAGACAAGGGCTGGCACAAGGGGTGTCTGTCATCGTAGATTGACGCCTTCGTGTCTTACCTCGTTCTTGCCCGCAAGCACCGGCCCAGACGTTTCGACGATCTGGTTGGGCAAGGCCATATCGCCCGAACCCTTCACAACGCCATCGAACTGGGTCGGGTCCATCACGCCTATCTTTTTACGGGCGCTCGTGGCGTCGGCAAGACGAGCGCCGCTCGCATTCTCGCCATGGCGCTCGCGTGCGAAAAAGGCCCCACGCCCGAGCCTTGCGGCGTTTGCGACATCTGCCGCGAGATCACTGCCGGTCAATCGGTCGACATCATCGAGATCGATGGCGCATCCAATACCGGTGTCGATGACGTTCGTGTGTTGCGCGAGGGCACGCGTTATGCGCCGGCTAGAGCCCGTCGCAAAGTCTACATCATCGACGAAGTTCATATGTTGTCGACCAACGCCTTCAATGCGCTCTTGAAGACACTGGAAGAGCCGCCGGCTCATGTCGTCTTTATCCTCGCGACAACCGAGGTCCACAAAATCCCGGCTACGATCCTTTCGCGCGTGCAACGGCACGATTTCAAGCTGATTCCCTCGGGCGAACTGACCGCCCATCTGATGTCGGTTCTCGACAGTGAAAAGATTCTTTACGATGTGGATGCGCTGCGAATCGTCGCACGAGAATCTGGCGGGTCGGTGCGCGATTCGCTTTCGCTGCTTGATCAACTGTTGTCGTTCGTGGGGCAGGAAAAGCTCACGGTCACAGATGTGGTCTCGGTGCTTGGCATCGGTGATCGCCGTCTCCTCGGCGAGCTCCTGGATGCCGTTCTTTCCCGTGATTCCGGCGCAGCCTTGCGGGTTTTGCATGCGGCGATCGATCGCGGCGTCGATCTGGCGCAGCTTTCGCGGGCGTTTTTGTCCTATATCCACGATGTCGAAATAGTTGGGCTCGTCAGCGATGCCGAGACCGTGGTGGATTTGACGACTGAAGAGCTGGCCGATGCCCGCGCCCGCCATGAGCGCGCACCGAAGGGGCTGTTTCTGATTCTTTTCGATCGCTGGTTGCGCGCAGTTGAAGAAGCCAACAAATCGTTTGCGGCGCGCCTCGTCTTCGAGATGGCTCTCGTCGATCTTTGCCAGGCGGAGCCGTTGTTGCCGCTCGGTGATTTGTTGGCGCGGCTCGAATCGCTCGAGGTTCGTCTGGCAGGCGGAGCACCGCCCCCCGCCGCTCCCACGGGCAATCGATCCGGCGAAAGTGGCGGTAGGGCAGCCACGCCACCGTCAGCCCGCACCTCGGGTGAGGGTGGATGGCCGGCACCGCGCGCTGCCCCTCAGGCTGTCAAAGCCGCGACCTCGGCGCGGCCGCATCCGCGAATCGACCTCGCCGACCCGGCTGCCGTCTGGGTGGCGATTCAAACGGCGCTCGAAAAGGACAATCCGATGCTTGCCGCTGCGCTCGAAAGCGCGGCGGTCGAGTCCGTTGACGCCGACGTGATCCGGTTGCGCATGACGGAGTCGTTTCAGATGGGACAGGTCGAGTCAGCACGTGCTCGACTCGAAACCGTTATTGAGAAGGTCCTTGGGCAGCCGATGCGTCTGCAAGTTCGTCTCGGCGAAGGTAAGGCGCCTGCTGTGGTTCCTGCCCGTGCGCGCGTTGAGGCGGATATGGCGGAGCAGCATCGTCACGCGCTTGAAAATGAGGCCCGTGAGCACCCGATGGTTCGGAAAGCTCAAAACCTGTTTCACGCTGGCGTGGCCGGCGTCAAAATCCTGGGGTGACACATGGCTGGATTAAATGACATCAAGGGCATTTTCGAGGCTGCGCAGAAGATGCAAGGCGAGATGGCGCGCATTAAGGAAGAGCTGGCCACTCGAACCGTCACGGGTGAATCGGGCGGTGGCATTGCGCGATGCGTGGCAAACGGGAAAGGCGAAGTCGTTTCGCTCGAACTCGACCCGATTGTCACTTTTCAAGACGAAGCCTCCCGCCGCATGGCTCTCGATCTGATCGTGGGGGCGGTCAATATGGCACTCGATCAAGCGCGCAGCCTCGCCGAAAAAGAGGTTGCCCAGGTGACCGCGGGATTGAATTTGGGTCCGGGCCTTTTCGGGGGCGGAAGCTAGGTCCATGGCGATTGGGGGACCGGTTGCGCGGCTGGTACAAGCGCTTGCCAAACTGCCCGGCATTGGCGAAAAGACCGCGACCCGACTCGCGTTTCATATTTTGAGAGGCTCCGCAGAAGACGCCCGCGGTCTCGCTGCCGCCATCGGCGAGGTCAAAACCCGTATTCGGCTGTGCGAACGGTGTTGCGACTTCACCGAACAGGAAGTGTGCTCACTTTGTTCCGACGCGCGTCGGGACGGCAAAATCATCTGCGTTGTGGGTGAGCCCCAGGACGTGGTCGCCATTGAGCGGGCCGGAGGCTACCGCGGCCACTACCATGTGCTTCACGGCGTGCTTTCGCCGCTGGACGGTGTCGGTCCGGATGATCTCCGAATTGCCGACCTCGTTCGACGTTGCGGATCTGGCGGGGCGGATACGGCGGTCGAGGAGGTCATTGTCGCGACCAACCCGAGCGTCGAGGGCGAGACGACCGCGGTCTACCTCGCGCGCCTCTTGAAACCACTCGGTATTCGGACCTCCAGAATAGCAACGGGGGTTCCCATCGGGGGCGAACTGGAGTACGCAGACCGCTTCACCCTGGCCCGGGCGATCGATGCTCGGCGCGAGATCTGAAGTTTTTTTTATTTACGACCGAATTTAGGTTCACTTGAAGCCGGACTCCGGCGATGTTATTGCTGATTCCTGCCGCGCAAGCAGCACCTCTCTCTCGTCAACCGCCCAGACTGGAACCAACGCGACGATGTCAACCCAAGTGATGTTCCCGGAGGAGCAGGAGGCAATCAATAATATTTGCTTCCGTCTTCAACGAGACGCCAATGCCCGTGCCGTTCTCCTCATCGGCCGAGACGGTCAACCCATGGCCGAAGCCGGTGAAGTGGCCGAACTCGATACCACCTCTTTGTCCTCCCTTACCGCCGGCAACGTTGCGGCGACGGGGGCCATCTCGCAGCTGCTTTCCGAAAAAGAATTCGGAAGCCAGTTCCATGAAG
>JAYUPZ010000310.1:0-8156 GCA_043759805.1 Myxococcales bacterium
AAACGCAAACAACCTTCGCTTCTTTTGGCAGCGTTTCATGAGAAACTGCTCCTGCCCGGTAAGCTCCGGCTTCGGGTGCCATTTTTCTATCGCCATGACTTCAGAAGATCACGCCTTCGCCGCCGTGTCGATCCCCTCACGCACGAATCTCGTAACCGATCGGAATCCTTGGAATACTCAAACTGATCGGCGCTCTAGGCTCCGAATATCTGGCAGATAGGAAGAATAAGCGCGGTACACTGCCGTCTACGATCCCCTGGACCCCAAAAATTCTGTCAACGCAAAGTAGAGATGTCCGCTTTTGCGCAAAGTAGAAATGTCCGCTTTTGAGCGTGGCGAGGCGGGAAGGTCAGGGGTGGATTGGGGTTTGGGGGATGGGGTTCTGGAGGGTCGTTTCCCTTTGTTTTCGCTCGGTTCTGTGTCGCCTGTTTCGCTCTTTTTGTTCGCGCTGGAAGACTTCAAAGTAGGCGGCGAAGGCCGCTGATGCGGCTGATGTTGGTCCGGCGTCAGGCGCCTCCGGGATTGCCGCCTCGGCCCGTTTTGCGCGCAGGCGTGCCTTCCGGCGAAGGGTTAGATTCTTGGAAGCCAAGAGCGCCTCGTCGCGTTTTCCCTGCATGATTTGAATCGCGGACAGCACGACTCCGAGGTGTTTGTTTTCAACGATGGCGCCCTGGGTAACGTGCGGGCTTTTGTCGAACAGCGTGAACGGCAATGACCTGTTGTCGAAACGTATCTCGACTTGACCATCTTTCCACTGATGAACGCGGACCTCTTTGCCGGCGAAGCAAAGCGTCGCTGGGGTTGGCGTTACCAGATATGAATCGCGCTGAAACTGGACCACCAGGTTCTGTGACAACTTCCGATCTTCTTGCCACGAGAAAATGTCCGAGAGGTTCTCGTCTTCCCGAAGCGCTCGATGCGCGTCGTGAGTATTGCGAGGCGCATGCGCAAATCGCTTGTTGTACGACTTCATGAACTCGGGCATGAAGGCGTTTGCGTCGACCGCACGGCGCTGCACAGCTCAGGAGAGCGCGCCATCCGAAACCGCAATTCATACGGTACCGTCAATACCCACTGTCGAACCTTTACGTCCGGAAAGACGTTTTCGACCAAATGCGCTGCCGTCTCTGACATCCGCCGCCCCATACAGCTCGGGCAGAACCCACGTTTCTTGCAACTGAATGCCACCGGTCTTGTTTCGCGACATGCAAGGCACCGGACGTTCACAAAACCGTGCGCCAAGATCCCGCAGCGCAGGTACGCCTCCATTTCCGCAGAAACAAAGCCTGGAAGCGCATGGTCTTCCAGCAACAGATCGTTTTGAAACGTGCGCCAGTGGGTGCGCACCAGACGATGCAGCAGCGTTTTCTCCGGCGTTCGTCGAAGGTATGAACGCGCGGCCGACACCCCCTGTCATCGGGTACCCAGGGAACGGGTTGCGTGATGGTTCGCCCGGCCGCACAGCAGCTACGACGGTCTGACGCCAACCGAGGTCGCGGCGAGCTCTACACGCAAGAGCGGGGCCATCGGTCGCGTTTCGTTCTTCGTCGGGAGGATGCCTTGATATCAGCTGCCGCTGCCGTTGCCGCCGGCAACGCGCTTTTCAAAGATGACGACCGGGCGCTGGCCCTTGTCGATGGTGTCTTCGCTTATCACCACCTCTTTGATGGCGGGCGACGAGGTGGGCACCTCGAACATGATGTCCTGCATCGCGTGTTCGACGATGGCACGCAACGCGCGGGCACCCGAAAGGTGCTTTTTGGCCTCGGCAGCGATGGATACCAGTGCCCCCTTCGAAAACTTGAGCTTCACGCCATCAAGCTCGAAGAGCCGCTGGTACTGTTTGACGAGCGCGTTCTTGGGCTTGGTCAGGATCTCGATGAGCGTGGCATCGTCGAGTTCGTGCAAGGGCGCCGTCACCGGCAAACGTCCCACAAACTCCGGGATCATGCCGTATTTCAGCAGATCCTCGGGCTGAACTTCGCGCAACAGATCCCAGATCTTGCGCTCCTCGCGGGATTTGATGACCGCGCCAAAGCCGATCTGCTTTTTGCCGATCCGCTGCTCGATCACATCTTCAAGTCCGACGAAGGCACCACCGCAGATGAACAGAATGTTGGTGGTGTCGACCTGCAAGAATTCTTGCTGCGGGTGTTTGCGGCCACCCTTCGGGGGAACGTTGCAAACCGTCCCTTCCAAAATCTTCAAAAGCGCCTGCTGAACGCCTTCACCCGATACGTCGCGCGTGATCGACGGGTTTTCACCCTTGCGGGCGATCTTGTCGATCTCGTCGATGTAGACGATGCCGCGTTCTGCGCGTTCGATGTCGTGATCCGCGTTTTGCAGCAGATTCACGATGATGTTCTCGACATCCTCGCCAACGTAACCGGCCTCGGTGAGGTTGGTGGCATCGGCGATGGCGAAGGGCACATTCAGTACCCTGGCCAGGGTCTGTGCGAGCAAGGTCTTGCCGGATCCTGTGGGACCAATCAGCAGAACGTTGCTCTTGCCAAGCTCGACATCGTCGTCGTTCTTCTGGCCCTTTTCCTTGCGCTCTTTTTCGCCACTTTTGTGGTCGATGCGCTTGTAGTGATTGTGGATGGCAACCGACAGGATCTTTTTCGCGCGATCCTGGCCGATGACGTAGTCATCCAGAATCGCCTTGATCTCGTGGGGCTTGGGAATCGCGGTAAAGCCGAAGGTCTCGGTTTCTTTCTCGATCTCCTCGGCAATGATGTCGTTGCAGAGGCCAATGCACTCGTCACAGATATAAACCGTGGGGCCAGCGATGAGCTTCTTGACCTCCTTCTGGCTTTTGCCGCAGAAGGAGCAGGATAAACTGCTCTGCTCGTCTTTTCGTCGCTCGGCCACGCTATTTGACCTTTTCGCCCTTGCCATCCCGCTTGTGCATGATTTCGTCGATGAGACCGTAAGTCTTGGCTTCTTCCGAACTCATGAAGTAATCGCGTTCGGTGTCGTTTCGGATTCGATCCAACGGCTGTCCCGTGTTGTCAGACAGAATCTTGTTGAGCGTGTCGCGCGTCTTCAAGATTTCGCGGGCGTGGATGTCGATGTCGGTTGCCTGGCCCGAGAAACCACCGAGCGGCTGGTGAATCAGGATGCGCGAATGCGGCAAGGCGTAGCGTTTGCCCTTTGCACCGGCTGCAAGCAGGAAGGCACCCATCGAAGCCGCCTGGCCCATGCACACCGTCGCAACCTGGGGTCGCACGTGCTGCATCGTATCGTAGATGGCGAGGCCGGCCGTTACCAGGCCGCCCGGCGAGTTGATGTAGAGCATGATGTCCTTGTCGGGATCTTCGCTCTCGAGGAACAAAAGCTGCGCAATGACCACGTTGGCGATCATGTCGTCCACGGCGGTGCCCAGGAACACGATGCGATCCTTCAGCAAACGCGAAAAAATATCCCAGCCTCGTTCGCCCCGATGGGTCTGCTCGATGACCGTGGGAATGATCATGTTTCGGATCTGCAGGTCCTGTTCGTCTCTCGCCATGGCAGCGAGTATCCCCGAGGTCCTGCGTGGGCGCCAGAGCCCTTTGCAAAAACCTACGTTGCCGGCGCAACTTCAGTGATCTTGGCCTGAGACACCAAGAGGTCCAGGGTCTTTTCGTCGGTCAGCTGACGACGGATGCCCGCGAGTCGGCCGTTCTGCTCTAGCTCCGCACGGACCTTCTTGGCACTTTCCTTGCGTTGAGCGGCGATCTCGGCGATGCGTTTTTGCAGATCGGCATCGTTTACGGTCACACCCTCGCGCTCGCCAATCGCCTGCAACAGCACCGATGCGCGCGCTTCGCGTTCGGCCTTGGGACCAAGCTCCGCGTGCAAACCTGCGGGGTCAATGCCCCCGGCTTCCACATCGATCCCTGCCATCATCATCTCCATCTTGAAGCGCTCGAACATGGCTTGCTCGTAACGGGCAACGAGTGCCTTGGCGATCGGAAAGTCATTCTTCTTGACGATCTCTTCCACCAGCTTTTGCTTGGTCTCGCTTTTGACGGCTGCCTTGTCGGCTTCGAGCAACTGCGCGCGCAGTTTTTCTTTCAAACCTGCGAGGGTCTCGGCTTCACCGGTTTTCTTTGCAAAATCGTCGTCGAGTGCCGGAACGTTGCGTTCGCGCACTTCTTTGATCGAGATGCGCAAAGATACTTCTTTGCCAGCCAACTCACGCATCGTCGTGTCGTCACCGATCGTGTACTTGATCTCGACGTTCTCGCTGTTGGTCGCGATGCCGCGCAACTGCTGTGCGAAACCGGGCAATGGACCACCCCGTTCGTCCGCGAGATCGACCACAGAGGTCACCTTTTTGATCTTGTGAGGACCGACACGGCCGGCCACTTCGACCAGCACCATGTCGTCGGGGTTGGTTTTTTCACGGGTGGTCGTTGGCGTAAACTGCGTGAGCTGCTTGCGTCGCGCTTCGATGGCCGCATCGACCTGCTCATCGCTCACCTTGGCGGGGCGGACTTCGATCGCAACGCCCGAATAGTCTTTCGGTACGACATTGGCACGAATCTCGACCATGGCCGAAAACTTGAAAGGCTGTCCCTTTTTCATTTCGAGCTTGTCGACGCGCGGTGGCGCGACGGGTTCCAGTTGTTTTTCCTGGATGGCCTGACCGAGCGAGAGCTCGATGAGCTCGCGGGCCACATCGTTCTCAACCTGCTCGCGATACAAGCGCTCCAAAACGGGGCGCGGCGCCTTGCCTTGCCGAAAGCCCTTGAGCGTGACCTGACGGCGGAGGGTGTCGTACGCACGATCCAGGCGAGGTGCTACGTCACCCCAGGGCAGCTCAAAATCAACCCGCTTTTCGACGGGCGACAGGTCTTCGATGGTCAGTTGCATGGCGAGGTCGCATTTATTGTTGACTGCGGCTGTCCCGTCAACCCTCCGCAACGGCTTTTGCGAATGTCGTCCGCCCGGGGTACAACGCCGCGCAGCGCAAAAAAAACGACGGATGATCCGCAAGGGGGGTTGCAACCGCGCGCATCGTCGTCCAGATTAGCCGCCCAAACCGAGACAGGAACGACGAATCATGGCCCAGGGAGGATTCACGCTCGGCGACCGACTGGGCGCAAAGACAGTCGATTGTCGCGTTCGCGGCTGCAAGAGGACTTGGCTTGACCTTTCGAGCTCGCCAACCTTTGGTGGCGCAAGCGGAAAAAGCGAAGGCCTTTGCGATCCTTGCAAGAAGAAGGTGTCGACGCTGAAGGACCTGGACGAGCCCTGCGCCCGAACGGGTTGCACCGGCACCTGGAAGCTGGACCGAGAAGCTCAGCTTGAGCTGTTCGCCACCGGCCGCCCCACACCGCGAGCCCTCTGCGCAAGCTGTGAAGGCGAGCTGGCAGCGCTCACGCCCAAGGAACTCGCATGCGGCGTCCCGGGCTGCGAACGAAAGGGCGTCATCTCACCGCGACAGCAATTGATGGCTGCCGCTCCGGGTGCAACGCCCGAAACACCCGAGGCGGGTGCAACCGGCGATTTTCTCGACGGACCGATGTGCGACCCTTGCGCCGACGTAAACCGTCGCATCCAAGATCGCGAAGTCGGTTGCGGCATCAACCATTGCAAACGGAACTGGGTTTGGTCCAAGTCCGAGCAGATGCAGGCTTTTGCAGCGGGGAAGAGCTCGAACTCGCCCCGTCGCATGTGTTCGCCCTGCCGGGAAAACTTCGGGAGCCTCGCGGACCGCGACGTGCGCTGTCGCGCCTCCGGTTGCAAGAACCACTGGACCTGGGTCCGAGAAGAACAGCTTGACGCCTGCGTGGCCAACAAGCCCTTCCCCAAGCCTCCCGCTCACCTTTGCGAGCGTTGCTTCGGCATCTGGGAAAAGCTCGAGGATGTCGCCCGGCCCTGTCGTCACCCGGGCTGCAAAAATACCTGGCTGGACCGTCGTGGCGGACAACTTGCACGCACATTGCGTGGCAAATCAGGGGAACCGCACCAGTATTGTGAGCAGCACACGGCTGCTCTTGGAAGCCTCGAAGACCGTCAGGTGAATTGCAAGACCGACGGATGCGACGGTCACTGGTCCTGGACCAAAAACCAACAGCTTGCTGCAGGTGTTCGCCTGGAATTGCCGGAAACGGCAAACGAAGACGCGGCCGAGTCTGGTGAAGAACCAACGGAAGTGGTGGTGCTGTCAGCGGCAAATGCCACCGCGGCGACCCAAAAAGCCACCGAAGGCGGAGCAGAAGCCACCGAAGGCGGAGCAGAAGCCACCGCGGCTGGGTCGACAGCACCGGCTGCCGGCGCAGACGCGAAGAAAAAGCGTCGTCGCCGACGTCGTCGCCGCGAAATCCAACCCCCGGCGCGACACTGTGCCAAGTGTTCGCAATTTCTTTCGTCGCACATGACGATTGAGATCCCTTGTGCTCAATGCGCGACACCGATTTTCTGGCCGCCCGAAAGCCAGTTGCAAACGGATCTCGGCAACTGGGAAGCACCCAAGCTGTGCGGCGCATGCAAACGCGACTTGACCGAGGCCGATCGGCAAAAAGCCCGTGAACAAATACGGCGCCGGATCATCATCACGACGGAACCCCACGCGGTGATGGATGCTTCGTCAACGGACAACGCTTCCACTGCGGCGCCAACAGAAGCGGCGCCAACAGAAGCGGCGCCAACCGTCGAGCCTCAGACTGATTCGGGTTCAGAATCAAACTAGGGAGCGATCCACTGACATCCTCCGCGCCCAGTAAGTGCCCCTCGGAGGAGGCCCTTGCCCTGTTCGCGGAAGGGGCCCTCGCGAAGCGAGCACTGGCCGAGTTTGAGGAACATGTGGATCGTTGCGGCAATTGTCGCGAACTGCTCCACGCCATGCGGGGCGACCGCACAGCCGGAAGTCGCGGATGGCTTTCCCGCGATACGATGGGAACCATTGCCCCGGGGACAGTCGTCGCCGGACGATATCGTATCACAAGGCTTATTGGCCGGGGCGGCATGGGCGAGGTCTATGAAGCCGAAGACCTCATGCTGCACACCGTGGTCGGTCTGAAGAGTTTGACCGTGCGGGAGATGAAACACGAGGATTCTCAGCGGCGGTTGCGTCGCGAAGTACTGATGGCTCGCCAGGTGACCCATCCGAATGTCTGTCGCATCTTCGATTTTGGAGCGACCCCGGAATTGTGCTTTTTGACCATGGAGTATTTGCCGGGAACGACCCTACGAAAATACCTGACGGAAAAGGGCCACCTCGACGAGGACGCCGCGCGTCCATTCGTATTTCAGATCACGGCTGGTCTACAGGCAGCGCACAATGCGGGTGTCATTCATCGCGATTTGAAAAGCGAAAATGTCCTGCTCGTGGATAGCGACCGTGGCCCGCCGCGCGCTGTGATCACCGACTTTGGCCTCGCGAAAACCACGTCGCCCGGGGGCCCACTGTCGACCATCGGCGGCCAGTTTGCCGGAACGTTGACCCACGCCGCACCGGAACAACTGCGTGGCCATCGTTCCACGCCGCTGACGGATATCTACGCTCTCGGCGTAATACTTTTTGAGCTTACCACGGGCGGAAGACTGCCCCTCGCCGGTTCGACGCCCTTCGAGATAGCGCATGCCCGTCTCTCGTTGCCCGCGCCAACCCCGCGTTCTCTGGGCGTTGCGGTGTCTCGAATCTGGGAGCAAACGATCGCCGCATGTCTTGAACGTGAACCCGGTGGACGACCCCCTCGGGCGAGCGACGTTTTCAAGACACTCTACCCTTCGTGAGCAGCTCGACCATTGGGCGATCCGCGGGAGGCATCTGCAACGTTGCCAACACCGTCGGCGTGACCCAGTCGACGGCCGCCACCTCGACGGCGCGGGGAGTTCCGGAAATAACGGTGCACTCGTAAAGAGCCATATCGAGATCGAAATCCTCGTAGGAAAACGTAACACGATGAAACAAGGTCCCGACGGCAATCGCACAGCCGAGCTCCTCGCGGATCTCGCGAATCAACGCTTGCGGTGCACTCTCGTCCTTTTCGATCTTGCCGCCTGGAAACTCCCAGCACAGGGGAAAGGATTGATCGGCGCGCCGCTGCGAAACCAAAATGTTTGCCCCCGCTCGAATCAACGCGGCCACAACCAACTTTTGAACCCGCGCTTTGCACATGGAACTCGAAACTAGGCGCGGCCTGCCGGTCCACCTGTCGGGG
>JAYUPZ010000311.1:0-3892 GCA_043759805.1 Myxococcales bacterium
CCGCCTGCGCGTTGCGCACGTTCCTGCATGCCCTTCAGTCCAAAACCAAGGCCTTCACCGGGTGGGGCGTCGGCAAATCCGACGCCGTCGTCGTGGATCAGCAGTTCGACCTTGTCGTCCGCGTATTCAAGCTCGATCGACACCAAATTGGCCTGGCCGTGCTCAATGGCATTTGATACGGCCTCTTGCGCGATGTGGAAAAGTTCGTTTTCAACGCCGGGCGGCAGTGCGCGTGGCTCACCCGTAACTGTGACCGCGATCTGGGCGCTGTCATACACCGCCGGAATGGCTTCCAGCAGCGTTTGCAGCACGCGTCCGGGCGGTGACGATGTTTGTTCCGAACGCAGATTCAAGATCACGTTGCGGGCTGCGAGTCGTCCGTGGCCGACCATTTGACGCACGCGTTTGATGCGCGACTTGACCGTTTTGTCCGATGCCAATCCCACCACTGAATCAAGCTGAAAACCCATCGCCGAGAAAACTTGTGCAAGGGTATCGTGCAGGTCGCGCGCGATGCGATGACGTTCGTCTTCCACGGCCGCATACCGCGCCTTGACCTGTCGAATACGGTAGCGCTGAATGGCGAGCGCCAGCAGGATCATCAGCATGCTCAGTCCGGCGTAGAACGGCCACGTCTGGTGCAGTTGCGGTCGCAGCGTGAAGGAGAGCGATGCAACAATCGTCGATACGCCTCCTTCGGCGCTGTGGCCCCAGACTCTAAAGACGTAGTCGCCGGGTGGCAGATTGGTGTAGTACGCATCGCGGCGTGTGCCTGCCTCGACGGGATCCGGATCAAATCCAACCAGCTGGTATCGAAATCGCGCCCGGTGTGCACCCAAAAATACGGGAGCGGTGTAGTGAAACTCAAGGTCGCCCGGACCGGGTGGTACCACGATCGGGCCGGTGGGGAAGGGCGCCGTCAAACGAAGTTTTTTGAGCACGATTCGTTCAAGCAAGGCCCCCGGTGGGTTTGAGCGCGGTTCTTTCTCGGGTGGGTTGAAGATGGCAAGGCCGCCGATCAGCGCAAACCACAAGCGTCCGTCACGAGAGCGCAGTCCATGAGGCTCGAATCGTCTAATCACCTCGTCCGACGGGACGCCATCTCCGGCGCGGTATCCGACGGGATCCAGTTTTTCGAGCCCACCGTTCATCCGTGCCAGCAGTGCCGACTTTCTCAAATGAAAAATGCCGCGATCCGATCCGAACCAGAGCTGACCAATTCCATCTTCGAGGATTTGAAAAATTCCATCGGAGACCAATCCATCCTGACGGGTCAGTTGTGACGCCACCGAGTTGGGTGCTGTCGTCGCCGAGTAATATAGCCCGCGATCCGAACCGGCCCACAAACCAGCACTGTCCTCGTACAACGCGAAGATTGTGGCGCCTTCGAGTTGCGGTCCCTGCATTCGTGTCACGACACCATCCTGTGCACGGAACCACAGACCCTTGCCATGCGTACCCATCCACATGCCTCCGCCCCGGCGGGGAACCAGTATGTTGATCGCGTGTGGACAGGGGAAGTCCTGCGACACGGGTCCTCGACATCCGGCGGGTCCAATTTCGGGCAAGGGCACACGACGGCCGACATCGTTCTCGAACAAGACAAGACCGCCATGGCTGCTGGCTGCCCAAAGATGGTCGTTGGAATCCACGTGGATTGCCGTTGAGAATTCATGGGGAAGCGGATCGGGTATCGAAAGTTCGACGAGGTGTGTTTCGTTCAATCGCACAAGCTTGGCCGTTGTGGTGTTGCCCCAAATCCAGTCGCCCCGACCCTTGGCGATAGAACGAAGCGACGCCGCAGGCCACTGCGAAGACGGGAGAAGGTTGCGAAGACGGCCTTCGCGAAAGACGGTGAGGAATCCTGACCCGTTCAGCCAGATGGTACCGTCGTCGAGTTCTGCAAGTGAGAAAGCTGCTCCGCCGGCGAGACCTTCCGGGCCGGTCTTCAAGGCTTGAAACGGAACTCGGCTCATTTGCGTCACGCCCGTTCCGAAGTGACCAACCCACTGATTGCCATCGCGATCTTCGAATAACGTCTGAATATTGAGACTGGCTATGCCTTTTTCATGTCCGAACTCGGTTGTTTGAGCACGTGTGATACGATACAGCCCCGCGCCAGCGATCCAGATGGCGCCATCTCGCGCAACCCAGGCAGCACTGACCTGGCGATCGCGGATCGCGTTGAACATCGGCGCCTCGGGCCCCACACCTCCACTCGGCAGTAGAAATGTCAGCAGGGTTTCCGTGTCGCGCCCTTCCTCGTCTGCAAGACGGCGGGCGACCCCGTGATCGATTCTCCACCAGGCCTTGGCACCACGCACAAGCAGTTGTCCGCGTGGATTTGTGACGATGTTGTTGGTCTCTCCGATGTCGTCGGGGGCGATTGCGGGTGTATCATCCCATTTTCCATTGGCGAAACGCAGCACACCGTCGTTGGCGGTACCGAGCCAAAGGTTTTCTTGGTTGTCGATGGCCAAACAACAGACGAGGCCGCTGATGCGTCCGCGGGGCATCGGATGATGGGTGAATCGACCCTGTGGGCTGCGCTGGGTGAGCGAGCCTTTCTCACTGATAAACCAAAGCTCGTCGTTGCTTTTTCGGACAAGGCCAAAGATCGAATCTTCGCGTAAAGCGGGTGTGTTGGTCGAATCGAAAAAAGAAAAGGTCAGACCGTCGTAGCGAGCGAGGCCTGCACTGGTGGCAAACCAAACGTACCCATCATTGGTTTGCGTGATGCCACGGACGAAGCCAAGCGTTCTGTGGATACTGAGGCGGTAGTGCAATCCGTCGCCCATCGGAATGAATTCGTTTTCGGCCTGTTGGGCATGAAGCGGCCCTGGCGTGGCAATCATCGCCGCGATGAATCCAAGGAGCGTCCCGGGCCTTTTCATTTCAACCAGGTGTTGTTAAGGGTGGCGACAATCACGCCGACGATCGATTCACCCGCAACGATTCCGGACGACAGCGCAACGGTATAACGATCCGCCCGCTTCCGATCCCACTTTAACCATGCCCAGGCTGCAAGCGCGCCCATCAGCATCGACAGTGGGTACTGGAAGGGAAGGATCAATCCAAGTCCCAATCCCGTTGGCGACGGCAAGAAGGCTCGAACGCTGTGACCAACTTTTTCAAGCACCGTGAGGCCGATACCAATGACGAGTCCCCAAATCACCATGTCTTGCGCCATGGGATGCAGACTGCCTATGCCCTGCTGAAAGACCCGCGCTACCGCAAGCCAGGCTTGCGCGGCTGGAGCCGGAAAAGAGGCGGGGTGTGCCGTCGTTCCGATCAGAGCCGACGCGTCCGGCACCAGCATATAAAATCCCGTCACGGTGGCCAGTGTTCCCGCCAGGATGCCGAATGTTTGTGCTACAAATTGCCGGCGGGGATTGGCTCCCAGCAGGTATCCCGACTTCAAGTCGACGAGTAGATCTGCAGAGGACAGAGCCGCCCCCGCGGTGATACCCGCCGTCATCAAGTTCGCGGTTGCGTTTTGCGGGATCAAGACGCCGTAGGTGAGTTGAACGAGTTTTCCCATCGCACCGGTTGGCGTGATGTCGGACTCTCCTGTCGTGCGACATGCGACGAGCGCAAGAAGATAGGTGAAAACCACACCAAGGAGTGAAAGATGCCAGGGTATCTGAAAGTACAGCTGGGAAATCACCATGATCCCAAACCCGCCAATGGCGACCAGGCTCCAAAACCAGGAACTGGGAACCTCGACGCCTGCAGGCGGAATGAAGGCATTCGCGACCTGGGGTCCACGGCGAATCGATCGCGCGATGCTTTTCCACTGAAACGCGAAGGACAATAGACCCGAGCCAACCATCATCGGGGCACCAAGCCACACGCCGATTTCACGCCAGGCAGCAGCGGGATTTTTGACGGC
>JAYUPZ010000312.1:0-8151 GCA_043759805.1 Myxococcales bacterium
AAGTTGGGCATGAACGACGCCGTCGCGAAGCTGGCGAAGGCGCAAATCAAGATTCCGTTGGTGGACAAAAGCGCCGGTCCCGAGTGGCTCAAAACCGCCTTCAGAGCCGGAACAGGCGCGGTGCCCTGTTGCCGCAAGTGGGCGAAGTTCGCAAGGACGTGACTTGTGTCGTCGATCGAAATGCCGAGGCAAATGCTGGCAACGATCACGGTGCCCATGTCGAGCGGCTGGCCAATCACCCGCAGCAAGACACCGCCCGCAAAGAGCGGGACGATGTTTGGGATCATTGAGATGAGCCCAAGCGCAAACGAGCGCAGGAACAACATCATGATGACGCCAATGACGAGATTTGCGCTCCAAAGCGAGGTCAAAAAGGAACCAACGACATATTCATTGGTGTCCTGATAAAGGAAATATTTCCCCGTCACGTGCGCCTTCAGGCCAAGGGACTCGGCGCGTGCAATGGTTTCCTTGACGGCCCGGACGGTCTCGTTTGATTTCGAGATCGTGTTAAATACCGTAACGCGGATTGCGTCGTTGCCGACCGAGATGCGATCGTTGATGTCCATGCCCTGTGGCAATCCCATTGTGTAGAGCAGCAGCTCTTGCGCGATCGCGTTTCGGGTTTCGGGCAGCTTGAAGAAGGCCGGATCGTTGCCATTCAAGGCCTTGTGCATCGATTTGAGGGTGTCGACAATCGAGATGGCGCGGGTCATACCGGGCCGCATTTCAATCCATTGTTGGAGCGCATCGACCTTCGCCATGAACGCGGGATCTTTGACGCCGTCTTCCGCGCCGGAGTCGATGGTCATCTCGAAGGCGCGGGAAGTGCCCAAGGTTTTTTCAACAAAGTCGCTCGCGATGCGGGCGGGAATATCCTTTCGAAAATATTTTACGGGATCAGCGCTCACCTCGATGCCAAGTGCGTAATAAAGAGAAGCACCCGATAGCAAAACGGTGATGACGATAATCGTGATTTGACGGCCGACGAGGTAGTCCACAAAGGCGCCTGCGCGCCTGGTGGTGGTGGCAAGTTTTTCCGGTGGACTCGGCTTTACTTTGATGGGCAACAGGAACAGCAGCGAGCCAAGCACGAACTGCGACAGGAACCAGGTGAACATGGTCCCAAAACCCGCCATGATCCCCATGGTCGCGAGTGGTTTTAGATTTGCCATCGCAAAGCTGAAAAAGCCAATCGCCGTCGTCAACGAGGTGAGGAAAGTGGCAAGAAGATTCTTGGTGAGTGCGTGGTGGGCGGCCTTTTTTCGCTCCACACCCGAACGCAGCGCACCGAGAAATGTGATGAGCAGGTGTACCGTGTCGGCGATTCCGACGGCGATGAGGATGGTCGGCACCGCCGTGCTCATCGCGGTTTGCACCATACCGAAGTGTCCGGCCAGGCCGAATGTAGCCCCCGCGCTGAGGAAGACCACCAGCAAAGGCAGTACGGTTCCGGCGAAACTTCTCAGCAACACGATCAAAAAGAAGGTGGCGATGCCGATCGCCATCGGAATCAACTTTTGCACATCCGATTGCGCGGCTTCTTGAAAGGCGTAGGTGAGGGGAGGGCCACCGACGATGTAAATTTTGTGATCGGTGCGTTCGGTGCGCGCGACCAGATCGTTTAAGAAATGGGCGATGCGCGCAATGTCACTGGTTCGGCCAAGATCCGGCCGGATCCGTCCGCCCACGACCGCAACCGTTCCTTCGCGATTGACGAGGAAGCGGGGCAGGGTTTCGTGTGACAGAGCGATGGCTTTTCGCTCGGCCAGCAACGCCGGCGTAAACTTGGCGGGAATCAGTGGTTCGATGACGATGTCGTCGTCCTGACCGTGTACCCAGTTGAAGTTGGTAAGCGAGTCGACTCGCATCACATCAGGCGCCAACCACAACGCTTCGGTCAGTTGCTGCAAGAGCGTGATGGTATCGGTGTCAAATATTCCGGATGGGCTGTGCACCACGAGCGAAACCGCATCGTCGTTTCCGAAGCGACGTTCGAAGGCCTCAAAGGCTTTCAGTTTCGGGTCGTCGGAATGAAAAAACCCCTTGTGGGTGAAGTCTGCCGTCAGTTTTCCCACGCCCGGCAGCAACACCAGCACGGCGACGATGCCGATGACGAGAGCCACGACGGGCCGCCGGGCGATGAAGCCGACAAAGCGGCGGTTCAGGGCGGAAACATTCAAATCAGTAGGGTCGGTCATGGCGTGGGTTCAATATTGAAACCCAGATTGGATGCCGCTGCCAGCGGTTCGTGCGGCGAAACGGGCTATCGCTTTTTGCGAGCGCGCAACGCAAATCCCAGCATCGTCCCTCCGAAGAGGACGAGCACGCCACCCCACCAGAGGTTGATGTTGCCGGCCAGCGCCGCAACTTCGGGCGGCGTCTCTGTCGCGAGCCCGTAGCCGCAGAGGACGATGCCGTCGACAAAAAACATTGCTCCGATGGGGAGTCGAACATCCAGGGTGACTGCTGCTGACATTGGGATCTCCTAGAAAAATATGACGTTCAGGCAGGCCGTCATGGCCAACACCACCACGGCCAAAAAGATCGGACGTTTCCACAGGGGCAAATCGTCCTCTTTGGGCTTCGCGGTCAACGAATAAACGAGGCCCTTCAAATCTTCATCGGTCTTGTTTTGCTTCGTGGCCAAAGACACGACGATGGTCACGACCATGCACGCCGAAAACGCAAAGATGGCCGTCCAGAATCCCTGTGCCATTTCACTGCGATAGTTGTGCATGACTGCGAAGTAGCCACCCTTGACGCCTGCGTGAGCGCCAGCGGGCAGCGACAGGCCGTGATGTGTGGCCGCTGCAACGGTCCCGGCCACCAGGCCATAAAAAGCGCCGTGTCCGGTGGCGCGTCGCCAAAACATACCGGCCAGGAATGTGGCGAACAGCGGCGCGTTCACGAAGGCGAAGACCAACTGCAACACATCCATGATGTTGTTGAACTGCTTGACGACCAGTGCGGCTGCCATGCTGACGGCGATACCGACCACGGTGGCGATGCGACCCATGCGCAGGTAGTGAGCGTCCGACTGACCGGGCTTGATGTAGGACTGATAGATGTCGTAGGTCCAAACCGTATTAAACGCGGTGACGTTACCGGCCATGCCCGACATGAACGAGGCAAGAAGAGCAGTCATGCCGAGTCCCAGAACGCCGGAAGGCAAAAACTCTTTCAGCATGAGCGGCACGGTGCGGTCGTAGTTCAAGCTGCCATCGGGTTTGACGGGCAAAAATCCGCCTTCTTGCGTGTAGTGCAACGCAATCGCGATCATGCCCGGCAAGATCACGAGGAAGGGAAAGAACATCTTCGGAACCGCAGCGTAGATGGGCGTGCGGCGGGCGGCTGTCATGGAATCGGCTGCCATCGCGCGCTGAACGACCAGAAAGTCTGTACACCAGTAGCCGAAAGACAACACGAACCCAAGACCCATCGCCATGCCGAACCATTCGACCCCCATCGGATTGGAGGCGGAGTCCCCCAGGTGTTGCCAGGACTGCGTCATCGCTCCTTCGGCGTAGCCGTTGCCAACCGCAACCTTGGTCAATGCGCCCTGCAGCGCTTGCCATCCACCGACGGACTTCAGACCAAGAAAGACAAGCGGTGCGAGGCCAAAGACGATCAAGAAGAACTGTAGCACTTCGTTGTAGATGGCCGAGGTCAAGCCGCCAAGTCCGATGTATCCGAGTACAACCACGGCGGCCAACACCATGCTGAAGGTGTAGTCCCAGCCAAGCAATTCGCGGGTGAGCTCGCCCATCGCGTGCATCGAGGCGCCGGAAGAGAATACGGTCATCGCCGCAAACGAGATGGCATTGAAGGCGCGCGTCTTTTCGTCGAAGCGCAGCTTGAGGTATTCAGGCACCGAACGGGCCTTCGAGCCGTAATAAAACGGCATCATGAAGATGCCGACGAACACCATCGCCGGGATGGCACCAATCCAGTAGAAGTGGCTGGTGGCGATGCCGTATTTGGCTCCGGAGGCGCCCATGCCCATTACCTCTTGGGCGCCAAGGTTGGCGGAGATGAAAGCGAGCCCGGTGATCCACGCCGGAATCGAGCGACCGGACAGGAAGAAGTCGCTTGAGGTCTTCATCGAACGCTTCAGCGCGTAGCCGATGCCGAGGACGAAAAGGAAGTAGACGACCAGCAGCACGTAGTCGACGGATCCGAGGTTTATCGTGGTGTTCATCAGGTTCTCTTTGCGGGTGCGAAACGCCGCATGATAGGGGAAAACGCCCGGACGCAAAGGGTTAAAGCCCGCTTTGTTGCGGTTCTGGGCGCCCGAGGATTGTTTGTACGAGGAAACGCCCTGTCACACTGCGTTGTTTATCGGACGGTTGGCTGGTGCTGCGGATGCGGACCGCGCTGTTTCTGGTTGCAGCGGCCTCGGCTCTGGATGATTGCGAACGGGCCGTGGCTCGCAAGGTGATGAGGCTTGGCAACGATCGGAGGACGGGTTGGTGGAACGGCACGCGTTGCGTAAGCAATGCTGGTCTGATCTGACGAAGCGGTTTTCAAGGCAGACGCACTGGAGTGCCCAAGTTGTCAGAATCGTATGACGATTGTGGCGACGGCGACCGAGAGGCCACACATACGCTCACCTTTGGCTCGATGTAGGTGTTGGGCGTTTGGCGTCAGCCCCAGACGCAAACGTCGACTTTGTCAGTAACGGCCGATACAATCGAGCTTGTCCGTGTCCAACCCTAACCGGAGAAGCTCAATCGTGAAATCACCTGTGCGTTCCATGGGGCCGCTCGCAATACTGATCGCGATTGCCAGTGCCCAAGGCTGCACCGATAACAGCGGTTTGGCTGATCTCGGCACCGGCGGAAAGAACGGCATGGGAGGTACGACAGCAGAGACGTCCGATGGCGGTGAGATGGGGACCAATGCTGGCAACGCTGGAAACATCATGGGAACCGGCGGTGCTCTTGCCAATGCAGGCGGGACCGCCTCCAAGACCGGTGGTACGAATGGCGCCACGGGCGGCACGGCTGCCGGGGGAAAAACTGCGAGCGGTGGAAGCGGAGGAAAGGCTGCGAGCGGTGGAGGCGGAGGAAAGGCTGCGAGCGGTGGAACGGGCGGAAAGACTGCGAGCGGTGGAAGCGGAGGAACGGTCGTGAGCGGTGGAACGGGCGGCATTGCTTTTACAATGTGTCAGCCCGGTGTTCAGTGCAGTGCCAACGCGATGTGTGCGGGTCTTTGTCAGGTTTCTACGGGTCTGTCGGGTTCGCGCGATTGCAGCTGCGTCGACAGCGAACTGGAATGCGGTCAGTGCCGGGCTGCGGCCTGCGCGCCAGGTGTATCGTGTCAGGGCTTTCCGACGAGCGGATACGCCACGGCTGGCACCACGGTCGACAATTGCGCTGGTATGACCCACCAAACCGATTGCTGCGGTGCTCGAAAGGTCTTCGGCATCAACCACGGCGAACGCGCCAAGCTTTGTATTGCGGAAGCCGTTGTCTGTGTGCCCCAATATATGCAGAACGCATCTTGCTCCGATACCGCCATCACGACCGACACCGGCGAAACATCCACCCGGATCGACAGAGTTCGGGTGCGCTGCAATCCAGCAGTTCTCGGTTCATGCGAGTGCCAAACCTTCGTTTGCAACTCCGAAGTCTGTCGTGACAGCAGCCGGCCGATTGGCTCGTGCGGCGGCTAGGGTTGTGAGTCGCCCGCAAGGTGCTTTATCCGTAGTACAGTTGGAAACGCATCACACGGCCGATCACAGCCAGAGCCAGCGCTGGCCCAGCACGGCAGCCAGTGCCAGGATGAGGTTGCTGGTGGCGTGCGCGACGATGGCAGGACCGAGGCCGTGCCGGAGGAGGACCATCCCGTACAGGAGGCCAGCCAGCGCGCCGGCCACCCACCCGTCGTGGATCGCGCCGAACGCCAGCGACGATAAAACAAGACCGCGCCAGGACCCGCGTCCCGGCGTCACCTGTTCAAAGGCGGGTGCACTTACCCGGCGAAGGAGGTAGCCCCGAAAGGCAAGCTCTTCGACCAGCGGGATAAGCGTCACCGAACCCAACACGCGCACCCCGATCCAGAGCGCGCGCAGTCCGGGCGCTGCAGTCCGCCACTCGTGTTCCCAGTCCGCGACGAGGGCCGGCTCGGGACGCGGCGTCAGGAGATAAAACAGCGCTCCAGCCACGATCCCGCCGAGCACGGCAAACCACAGCCAGCTGCGCGCATTGTCACGCAGCAGCCCACGGTAATGATGTCGGTAAGCGTACAAGAGTGGTACGCCAGCCAAAAAACGCAGGCCATATAGCCAATCAACCTGGTCGATGGCCAGGCCGGACAGCAGCGCGGCCGCCAGCACACCCATGAACGGAAGCAGATAGGCCGCGGTTGGCTGTTCAAGCAGACGGGGGTAATCATTCCGTATCACATCGCGTGTGAACCAACGGCTGCGCTGGCTCAGAAGAACCAGGCCCAGCGCGACCAGGCAGAAAAACAACCAACCTGCCTTGGCGTGAAACCCGTTCGCAGCGATGGTCGGTGAGAACACGGCGCCAACGACAAAGAGCAGCGCGATACGCAGCACGTTCGCGCACCAGGCCGCAACCAGCCCCAAGGGAAGCAACCAAAGTGCCGCTGGAAAGCGGAGCTGGGACCTTGCGATACCAAGATAGGCGGCGACGAAAACGGTCATGAGGCCCAGGCCCTCAAAGCCCGAGCACACGGGCGCGATGACGACCTCGAAGCGGGGGGACGCAATCAAGACCTCCTCGGGCGAAATGGTCACGTCGTTCAAGATCAGGGAAATGAGAGCGCTGGTGGCGCGCAGGGTCCAGTGGCTGAGCGGTATCCACAGGCGCAACGAGCTCTGTCCTGCGATCCAACCTCCCACGCCGATCAGGAGCCCCCAGGGGACCAACTTCAGGCCCGCGTGAAGCAGTGGTCTAAACTGGCCTGACGGCGTGGCGCACCAGAGGGCCGAGACGCCGGTCGTGAGAACGGCCAGTGCCCATGCTGTGCTCCATGCTGCGAAAGCGCCGGGTGGGGGACCGGACGAATCGAAGATGTGCGCCGTTAAAGCGACCAGCAATGTAAAAGCTGCGGCGTGCACGAAGACCCGCAAAACGGAGTTGCCATCGAAGCGGCGCGCAGTACGTAAGAGCGCCGCACCCCGGCCGTCCAGCAGCGTGCCCAGAAGGGCGATCCCCATGGCCGCCCCTATCACCATCGCCGAGAACGTACCCAGGCTGGCCCCCAGCCTCCAAGCATCGGTTCTTCCACGCAGCGACGCGGCATCGAAGCGAAGGCTCACAGCGGCGTATTCCAGACCGATCAGGGAGAGTGCCGCCCAGACTGGAAAGTTCAGGGTCTTCAGGCGACAGGCTTACGGCGGCGGATGCAATCTGTGGCGACCAATACTCCACCCACAAGCAGGGCGAGAGCGGCTCCAGTGCCCTTTCCGCTGAACTCAGGGGCAGTTACGCGACGCGCAGTTGCCTCGTGTGCCCTGGGTGACGCTTGCTCCGGCAGCGAGGGACCAGCTTCAGCGTTGGAAGCGCCAAGAAGGGCGGCCAGCGGAAAAACCACCAGGGCAGTTCGGGCGATCAAGTTGATCATGGACAGGTCCTTTCGGTCGGCATCACCCCAAACTTCGGGCAACGTTGCATTGTCGATGTGTAGGTAAATGTAATCGACGTAGGCCGCACTCGTCAAGGACGAACTTTATGCGCAGGCCTCCGGTCGGACCGGTACCGCTAGGGGCGATGCGTTCTTTTCCGAACGCTGCGTTTGCCTTCAATCGTACGACCGTTCACCCCCGCGAGGGGATCATTGCTGATCCTCATCTTGTTCGCGACCCTTGGAATATAGATGTCGTTGGATTTGCGCTCTGCCGCAACGGGTGCCTGCGGATTGGGAAGTGACACCCTTTCCGGCAAACTGCTTACCATTGCCATCGACACACCCTGAGTCGACGGAGAAATCGCAAAGCGGTAACGAAACTTCAGTCCACTTAACTGAGGAAAACGCGCTTGTTTGACCGTGTGTTCTAGACAGCGTGCCTCGCGGCTCGCAAACGAAGAACCCGTGGCGCGTGCAGCGGATACGGAGCCGTCCCGGTCAACTGTGACAAGCAGAGGGATGTGCGTGGTTTTCCCAAGCCCTGCACCACAA
>JAYUPZ010000313.1:0-3887 GCA_043759805.1 Myxococcales bacterium
CTTTGAAGACGGTGCCATCGCTTTTGGCCGAGGCGAATTCGGTCGAGCCATCCAAATCTTGCGTCCCCTGCTCTACCCCGAAATCCAGCTTGAATCCGAGGGACAGGTGGTGCAGGCGCACCGGATGTTGGGGGTCGCGCATTTGTTCGAGAGCCACCCCGATGAAGCCCGTCAGGAATTTCTTCGCTTGCTTGAGCTTCGGCCCGACTACCGTTTTGATCCGCTGCTCGATCCGGTCAGTGTGGTGAACTTTTTCAATACTGTCCTCTCAGAAAAAGAAAGCGAAATAGCGGCTCTGCAGGAGCGTGCGCGTAAGGCGGACGAGGCGGAACGCGAACGCAACGCACGCAAGACAACAACCGTGGCAGTGGAGCGGCACTACGCCCATCACCCTGCCGCACTGAATTTTGTACCCTTCGGAGCCGGGCAGTTTCAGAACGGTCAGCGAGGCAAAGGTTGGGTTTTTTTTGCCACAGAAGCGACACTGGGTGCTGTTTCGGTGTCGGCGTTTGTGACCAACTTCGCGGTTTATGGACTGACGCCGAGAGTGGCGTGTTCGGTGGATATCACGCCTTGTCCGATGGGTTTTGTCGACAGAAGCGATCAGAATCGATCCGAGCTCCTTACCCAGGTCCAGATGATCAGCGGAGGCTTATTTTTCGCCGTCGCGGCCTGGGGCATTGTCGATGCGGTCGTCAACCACCGATCGCTCGTACCCATTCCTGCGCCGCGCGAATCCAAACGCAAACCTCGGCTTGAGACCCAGGTTTTCCCGTCGATGGTCGGCAGCGGACCGGGCGCCGGATTGAACTTTCGGTTCTGACGGATTGACGGGCTATAGTGGCCCCTCAACATGGCTACTCTAAAGATCCAGGTCCCGGGCTCGGGAACCAAGGTCTACCACATCTACAAAAAGCTCACGTCGCTGGGCCGGTCCGATGAATGCGACGTCATGTTGCCCGACCCGCTCCTTGCCGAGAGCCACGCGCACATTCATTTTGACGGTCGCGATTTCAACATCGCCTTGCTTGACCGAGACGCCGAGGTTTTCGTCAACGGTCGCAAGCGCAAAAAGCACCGACTGGCGCAAGACGATCGCGTTCGTCTCGGTACCATCGAGATGGAGTTTTCACTTTTCGACCAACCCGTGACCGACGAAACCGCCGCCAAGACGATGGCGGAGCTCGATTCGTACAAAAAGCTATTCGACTTCTCGCAGCAGTTGATGCGCAACTACGAGGTCGGATCGCTGCTTGAATCGTTGCTCGATGTGGTGGTTCAGGTCAGCAATGCCGACAAGGGTTTCATCGTGTTGATGGAGTCCGGTGAACCCGTCGTCAAGGTCGCGCGCAACCTACGCCGCGAAACCATCTCGGATGCCATCCGGCACGTTTCCGATTCGATCCTTGCTCAGGTACTCGAAAAGAAAAAAGCCATCATCGTTTCGGATGCTCTACACGACGACACGTTCAGCACGGCGGTGTCGGTGGTGAACCTGAAACTCACGTCGGTCATGTGTGTGCCGTTGTTGGAACGCGGTGATCTCATCGGTGTCATCTACGTTGGCAATGACAGCGTCGCCCAGCTCTTCGACGAATCGCATCTGGAGATTCTTACGATCTTTGCGTCGCAGGCGTCGCTCATCATACGCAACGCCTTGCTCGTCAACGAGCTAACCCTCGACAAGCGTTCCTTGCTTGATCAGATCGAGCGCATGCGCTTCGGCGAGATCGTGGGCGCTGCCCCTGCGATGCAAGAAGTCTTTCGCAAGATCCAGAAGGTGGCGGGCACGGACATCTCGGTGCTAGTCACGGGCGAGACGGGAACTGGCAAGGAGCTTATCGCGCGGGAATTGCACGTGCGATCGTCGCGCGCGAAGGGCCCGTTCATCACCATCAACTGTGGTGCGATTCCGGAGAACCTGCTTGAGTCAGAGCTGTTCGGATACGTCAAGGGCGCCTTTACGGGGGCGGTCGCCAACAAGATGGGCCGGTTTCAAGCCGCCAATAAGGGCACGCTTTTCCTCGACGAAATCGGCGAAATGCCCATCCAGTTGCAGGTCAAAATTCTGCGCGCGCTGCAGGAGCGGGTCGTGGTTCGGGTTGGTGACAACACGGTCGAACCGGTCGACATCAGGGTGATTGCCGCGACCAATCGCAAGCTGGAGCAAGAGATCAAGGCGGGTCGTTTTCGCGAGGATCTGTACTACCGATTGAACGTTGTGAACCTGCACCTGCCACCGCTTCGCGATCGTGGGGAAGACATTGTGGTGCTCGCGCGATACCTCCTATCCCGTCACGCCGCCGAACTACAAAGCAAGGTGAAGGGCTTTTCTCCCTCGGCATTGTCGGCGATGAAACGCCACGGTTGGCCGGGCAACATTCGCGAGATGGAAAACCGGATCAAGAAAGCCGTGGTGTTGTCGGACAAGGCGATGCTGGGTGCGGAGGATATGGGACTCGGCTCCGGCGACCTGCCCACCATCCTGTCGCTCGCAGATGCCAAGGAGAAGTTTCAGCGCGATTACATCAACGAGATCCTCGCGCTCAACAGTGGGAATCGGACCCAGACGGCGCGTGATCTCGATGTTGATCCCCGGACCGTATTTCGCCACCTTGAAAAGGATGACGGTACCGACGGCGGGATCGCCGGAACGGATGGATGACCGGGGCGAATCGCGTTAAGATTCCTGACGTGTTCCGGCTTTTTCCCCAGTTGCTCGCGCTTTTCGCCATCGGGTGCGTTTTGCCGGTAGGGCCGGAATTCCAGGATCCCGAGCCGAACGTACCACCCAGCATCTTTGTTGCGACGCCACCCTCGGGCGAGATCCTCCTGCCCGGCCAAACCATTTCGGTGAGTGTGCGAGATCCGAATCTGAGCGACACCTTGTATGTGCGCTGGTTGGTGGACTACCCGCCGGCTCGGTCGCAAACCGCCCTCGCAGACAAAGAAACCATTGTTCCCCCACAAAATATGGATCCCGTCCGGATCCTTCGCGCGATCGTTCCGGATTGCGATCTGCACAACATAGCCTCGGGTTTCTCAACGCATCAGTGGATGTTGGCAGTCGCAGATCGCGACTGGGAGCCTTTTTCGAACGCACCCAGTCAGTATCGATTTGATGACGTGACCCAGGGCGGTTTCGTGGTACGGGCGACCTGGACGTTGCAGGTGGCCTGCGCGCCATGAAGGCTTTCGGCGTGGCTTTGCTCGGTCTGCTGGGGTTGGGCTGTGCGGAGCGTGCGGCAAGCAACGGCTGTGGCAACGACAGTGATTGCGATGACACCGAAGCCTGCGTTGCCCGAAGTTGTCTGCCGCGCGGAATAAGCGGCATGAACTATTTCGTCTCGATAGAGCCGCCTCAGGATGGGGTGGCCTGTCGGGCTACTCGTACCGAACATACTGGTGTTGCGTTTGGTGTGAAACCCTCTGCCCTGCCGCTTGCTTCGGGAATCACGTTGGTCGGGACGATTGCGAAGGGTGATATTGCCGCGACCTTGCCTGATGGTGTGGGCTTTCGCGTCGCGATTGATGTCCCGTCGAAGATTCCGGGACAACCGGCCTGGGTGTATACGGCGCACGCCAATGCGGCTTCGCCACCCGCCTTCTCGATCGTGGTTCCGAACGAGTCGGTCGGCAACTCGAAGGTGAAGGTTCGGGTGATTGCACCTGAAACCGTCACACGGTTTTTGCCTCTGCGTTCGGTTATGGTTGCGCTGTCGTCGCCGCTGGCAATCTCCTTACCGCGCTCGCAGGATTTGGTCGCAATGACGGGCACGTTGTTGACGGCGTTGCAAACACCGGCTGTGGGAATGGAAGCGCGTGCCAGCTCTGCTAACGGAATCGATGGCGCGGTAATCAGCAATGAAGGTGTGTCCGACCCATCG
>JAYUPZ010000314.1:0-8138 GCA_043759805.1 Myxococcales bacterium
AACGCATACGCTCCGATGCGGTTGCCGCACACGATGGTGCTATTGGCACCAATCGTGGCACCGTGCTCGACCTCGGTCTTGCGATATTCCTCTTTGCGGACGATGTTCGCGCGGGGATTGATCACGTTCGTGAAAACCGCGGAGGGTCCGACGAACACGTCGTCCTGTAAGATCACGCCGTCGTAAAGGGACACATTGTTCTGGATTTTGCAGCGGTCACCCATGATGGCGGTTTTGGCCATGAAAACATTTTGGCCGAGGCTACAGCCGACGCCGATGCGGGCGCCCGACATCACGTGGCAAAAGTGCCACACGCTGCTGTCTTGCCCAATTTGTGCACCCTTGTCGACCACCGCGCTCGCGTGAATAAAAGGCTTTTTTTTCTTGCTCACGTTCATGCCTCCGTACGAATGGTGACGGGCGTTCCGCCCAATCCCATGGATTCTTGGCCCGCCTCAAGCGCCTGCACAACGGCCAACCCCTGAAGGCCGTCGCTGCGGGGTTGTTTCCCGGTGCGAACGCAATCGAGGAAATGTTCACACTCGGCAAGGAGGGGTTCGGTGTTCGCCAGGGCCGGTGCCAACATGTCGCCGGAACGGACGCCAACGCCCTCGGCAAAGGTCGAGAACCCTGCACGGGGGACAGCGCTCTTGTCGTAGATGCGAACCTTGTCGTCGGATGCGGTGTCGTCAAACGTCAGCATTTTCTTGCTACCGACAATGGTCAGGCTTCGTTGTTTGTGGGGATCAAGCCAGGAAACCTGCACGTGCGCCATTTTGCCGCCGGGAAAACGCAGGGCAGCGAAGGCGATATCCTCGACCCCTTTTTCGCGTTGCAGATAGACCGCGCCCGTGGCGGAGACCGACTCGGGTGCCGCCCCAAATAGGTACATGGCAACCGCAATATCGTGCGGTGCGAGCGACCACCAGGCGTTTTCTTTTTCACGCACCACGCCGAGATTCACGCGCTGACTGTAAATGTAATACACATCGCCCAGTTCGCCGCTGTCGATGCGCGCTTTCGCCATTTCGATAGCAGGGTGATAGAGCAAAAGATGCCCGACCATGAGAATAAGGTTCCGCTCCCGCGCGAGATCGCACAAATGCGCGGCATCCTTTCCCCTGAGGGTCAGTGGTTTTTCCACGAAGACGTGCCGTCCCGCCAACAAAGATTGTTTGGCCAGCGCGTAGTGATTGGGAACGTCGACCGCGATCGCGACCGCTTTCACGTCGTCGTCAGCAAGGACAGTGTCCCATGAACTGGTGGTACGAATTCCGGGGTGGCGTTGTTCCGTGGCCGCCAGCAACCCGGGGTTGAGGTCGCAAACCCAACGCAGCGAACCACCGCGCGCGATCGAAAAGGTCCGAACGACGTTTTTCCCCCAACCCGACGTGCCGGCGACTCCCATCACCACCGGCTTCACTGTTTGCGACATGGGACAACTATCGGCGGGTACCGTGAACTTGTAAATTTGAGCCTAAGGCAGGTGCCACGTGCCGTCGCGTTGCACCGCCGTGGCGATTTGAGTCCCGAGCCAATCGCCCGCCGAGCGAGAGGCAAATTCGAGATTCTCGCCCCGGGCAAGATTGACGGCGATGGCGGTGGCGAGGGCACAACCGGTTCCGCGGGGATCGCGGCCCACGATGCGATCGCGAACGAAGCAAAGGGTGCTTTCGGTACGGCAAAGTCGGTCGGTCGCCGGGCCCTCAAAGTGACCTCCCTTGACAAGGACGGCCGGGGCTCCCGCCAAAAGCAGTATTCGTGCGGCGACCTCTGCTTGCCCGGCGTTGTCCACGGACTGCCCGCCAAGCACGCTCAGCTCGCTGCGATTGGGTGTCAGAACGGTCGCGCGGCGGATGAGAGGGCGCAGCGCCGTCAAGACATCGCCGTCCTCTCGAAAAAGTGACAGTCCCGCCGATGTGGCCAGCACGGGGTCGTAAACCACCGGCAGATGCGACCACTCGGGTTGTTCCAGGCAATCCGCGATCGCTTGGGCTGCGCCACGCGTGGCGACCATCCCTATCTTGATGGCGATGGGTGAGGACTTTAGCGTTTGCAGCAATTGCCAAAGGTGACTGCCCACTTCCCGAGGGTCCCGGGCCTCGAAACCGCCCAGTTCCAGGTTGCCGAGTTGCCGGGTCCAGGCGGTCCCGATAAGTCGACAGTTAACCCCAAACGCGACGGCCGTCTGAGCGTCCCGCGTCAGACCCGCGGCGGCTCCGTCATCCATGCCACCCACTGCGACCACCGTCGGTGTGCTCATTTCCGTTCCCCCGCGTGTTTACCTCAATGTGCGTAAAAAGAGACGCTTTGTTCTGGTTTTCGCGCTTGCGTGGCTCGGTTCGTCCGCCGTCGGGAGGGCTTGGGCGGACGATGTGAACTCGGCGCCGTCGGCAAGCTCCACCGATCTCGAGGAGGGCAAGGCGCGTTTTTCCGCCGGTCGAGTCCACTTTGACAAGGGGGATTACCAGGCAGCAATGGATGAGTTTCAGGCTGGGTTTGCCCTCACCCGGATCAACGGATTCTTGCTGAATATTGGCGTCTGCCAGCGAAAGCTGGGCCTGAAAAAAGAGGCGATTGACACCTTCGAAGGGTTACTGAAATCCGAGCCCAACTTGCCGAAGCGCAGTCAAGTCGAACACCTGATTGCCGAGCTGAATGCGGAACTGGGCAACACAGTGGTTGTGGCATCTGCGACAAACACGCCCGTTGCCACGGCGGAGCCGTCGGTTGCGGTGTTGGCCGAAACAGAAGAGGACGACGCCGAAATGGATCTGATCTCCTCCAGACACAGTGCACGCAACAAACAGGGCGACGAAAAGCCCTCACGCCGCAGCGTTCCTCTCCTTGAGAGCAGCCGAATTGCTGCACAAGCACAGCCCGAGAAGCAAGACGGGTCGATACTAAAAAGTGGTTGGTTGTGGGGCGGTGTAGGCATCGTCGTGCTCGGTGTTGTTGCGGCCGTGCTGCTCACGTCGGGAACGCAGACGACTTCCGGTTCCCTTGGTACCGTGGATCTGCGCTGAACCCGAAATGGGCCCGTGCACGCATTCATCGCCCAAATAACCGTGGAAAAAGCGCTATTTCCATGATTCTGGGCTAGACTCACAACACTCGTGGGGACGGTTCTTCCACAGCCGATCCAGTTCGGCAAATACACACTCTTCGAACGCATCGGTCGTGGTGGGATGGCCGACGTCTTCAAGGGACGTGTGCAGGGCCCCGCCGGGTTCGAACGGGTGTTCGTCGTCAAGCGAATCTTGCCGCATCTGTCGGACGATCCGTCGTTCAATCAGATGTTCGTCGAAGAGGCCAAAATGTCGGCCCGCCTCAACCATCCGAATATCGTACAGGTATTCGAGCTGGGTTCGGTCGAAGGTGAATATTTCATCTCGATGGAATACGTCCGTGGCCGTGATCTCGCAGAAACCATGCGGACGCTCTGGGCCCGTATTGGGCCGCCACGCCCGGAAGTTGTGGCTTACGTCGGCCGCGAGATGTGCCGTGCGCTCGACTACGCGCACAATCTGCGCAGTGAAGACGGCAAGTTGATGGGCATGATCCATCGCGACGTTTCACCGTCGAACGTGATGTTGTCCTATGAAGGCGCGGTCAAGATCCTGGACTTCGGCATCGCCAAGGCACTCGGGGGAGACAAGAACGACGAAGGGACCCAAAAGGGAACGCTCAAGGGCAAGTTCGCCTACATGGCGCCCGAACAAACCCGTGGTACGAATGTCGATCATCGCATCGACGTGTTTGCCACCGGCATCGTCTTGCACGAGATTTTGACGGGACGACGCCTGTTCAAGGGCGAAAACGATCTGCAGACTGTCGAGCGGGTGCGCGAATGCAACGTGCCGCCGCCCTCGCAGCAGAATCCCATGTGTCCGCCGGAACTGGACGCGATTGTCGCACAGGCGCTTGCGCCGAATCCGGCCCACCGCTTTCAATCCGCTGGCGAAATGGCAGATGCGCTGGACGACATCGTACACGTCACGCGTTTTCAACCCTCGCACCTTGCGGGTCTCATGCGGGATCTCTTTCCAGGTGACGCGCCGGTGGATTCGCGCGCTGGCAGCACGGGTTCGGTTCGCGTGAGCCAGCAAATGCCCGCGTCCAGCTCCCGGCCCCTGTCAATTTCGACCCGTTCGCCAACCGTACCACCCGTTACTGTCACATCGGGCAGCATCAGCCAGCCCAGTGTTCCGTCACCGCTTGCCGAGTCGTTCGCCCCTGAAAAACCGTTGCTCAAACGCACGGGATTCGTTCTCGGAATGTTCGTGGTTTTGTTGGTTGGCGGCATTGGTTCGGGTGTCTGGTATTCGCAAAATTCAAAACCGCTACCGACAGCATCACCCGGAGGCGTCAAGGTCGGCAACATCACCGTTCGCATCGATACCATTCCAGACGGCGCCGAAGTCGTATTGAAGACCACAGGAGCGGTGTTGTGTAACACACCCTGCAAGGCAAAAGTGATGTTCGATCCGGATGCCCCGACGAAACTGGTGTTGCGAAAGGTCGGCTACGAAGACCTTGAAAAAGAAGTTCGGCCTCCACTTGGCGTGATGGGCAGTTTGCGGCCGGGCCGATCGAGCTTGCAGAAGGAAGGCAAAGGTCCATCGATCGAAAAGATCATGAACAGTCCAACGCCTCCGTCGCATTCGAGTCCAGCTGTGCCTTCGGAACCGACCGTCGAAGATCCGGTCAAGGTAGAACCCGAAACGGCTGAAGCCTCGGACTCCGGCAAATCCCGTTCCTCCGGTTCGTCAAGCCGCCGCAAGAAGTCCGGCAAGCCCTCCGGTGCCGATATCGTGGACCCCTTTCAGTAAAGAGAGTCGTAGCGGTGTATCAAGGTCACCGGATTGCGGTTGTCGTGCCGGCGTTCAACGAGGCAGGCAAGATTGAGCAAACCCTTTCGTCGATCCCAGTTTTCGTCGACGACGTGATTGTCGTGGACGATGGAAGCGGGGACAACACGGCCGCTTTGGCCCTTGCATTCGTACGACATGGTCTGGAAGTGATTGTGCATTCGGAGAATCGTGGCGTCGGCGCCGCGATCGTGACCGGATACCGTCGCGCCTTGGCTCTCGGTTGCGACGTGGCGGCGGTCATGGCAGGCGACAGCCAAATGTGCCCCGAGGATCTTCCTGGATTGCTCAACCCGGTGTGCAGCGGCACCGCCGACTACGCCAAGGGCAATCGATTCGCGTGGGCCGGTGCCGAGCGTGCACATCGATTGATGCCTGTTTCGCGCTGGATCGGCAATGTGGTGTTGTCGCATCTCACGCGGCTTGCGACGGGGAATTATTCGATCTTCGATTCGCAATGCGGTTACACCGTAGCTTCGCGCAAAGCGCTTGCGGTTGTCGTTTCCGCACCCGTGTTTCGGCGATACGGATATCCAAATGCATTGTTGATACGGTTGTGTGCCGGCGGCATCTCCATAAAAGACATTGCGGTTCGTCCGGTCTACGGCCCCACCTGGCGTTCGGGCATCCGGCCTCACGCCGTGGCGCTGCCCATTCTTGGTTTGTTGTGGCGGGGCTGGAAAGCGCGTTTTTCACTGCGTGGGCTGGTGGGCCTTTCGAGCGGCGATTCTTCCGGGTTGCACGGACGTGAAGCGCCGTGATGGTTGTGCGATGAAACTGGGATTCGTCACGACCTCTTACCCCCGTGATGCGAATGACTTCGCTGGCAGCTTTGTCGCGACTCGCGTTCAGGACAAGGCCAGAATTGGCTGGGAGGTTTCGGTAGTTGCCGCTGGCGCCGACGCAGACTCGCCTGATGTGTTTCGGATCGACAGTCCGCTTTTCGGTGGCGAAGGCGCGCCGGAGCGGCTCGCGTCGATGGGGCGAATTCGCGCTGGGTTTTGTTCGATCAGGTTTACCTTGCAGCAAGTCTCAGCTGTGCGCGCACAGCTTGCGGGTTGCGATGCAATCGAGAGTCACTGGCTCGTGCCCTCGGCGCTTGCTGTGGCGCTGGCGTTTGCAGATACCCCGCGGAAACTTCGGCCAAGGCATCACGCAATCGTACACTCGGGTGATGTTTCGATGCTGGAAAATCTCCCGCTGGGATCGTCCGTGGCACGTATGATCTTGCGAGACGTTGACAGCCTACAGATCGTTAGCGAATCGTTGCACAAACGCCTGTTGATTCTATGCGGGCCGGAATTTCAGTTGCCACCTGTGCGGGTCGCTGCGATGAAAACCGCGGCTCTCTTTGATAAACAAAAGGCAGTGTTGCCGCGCTTCCGTTTTGTACTGGGTGTCGGACGTCTCGTGCCAATCAAGGGTTTCGAGGATTTGCTGTTTTCGGTGGCAAGCATGCCGCGATCGAACAGGCCGGCCGTGGTGTTGCTTGGCGAAGGTCCGCTTCGTGAACGGTTGGCGTGGCTTGCGCGTCGATTATCGGTAGATCTGGCGATGCCGGGTCGGGTGGCGCCGCACGACGTCGCTCGCTACCTGGCGCAGTCAATGGCACTGGTTGTTCCAAGTCGTACGCTTGCCGATGGGCGATGCGAAGGTGCACCGCTTGTCGTACGAGAAGCCCTCGCTTGTGGGGTACCCCTCGTTGTATCTAACTCAGCTTCAGAAGGCGTATCCTCGGGAATAACGGTACAGGTATTCCGCGAGGGCGATCGTAAGGCACTTGCGCGCGCCATCGGCGACTTATGCGCAACACCGGTGGCACCTGCAAAACTCCTTGCGCACCCGACGGTCGGCGCATGACGCGGAAGGCCTCGCGGTGGGGCGCATGGGAGCACCTGTGATCGAATAGTTGCGCAATCGGCCCGGCACGGAACATGCTGAAGGTGTACCGCAAGGAGTGTTGCAATGGACCGGTCCAAGAAGTTTCCGGAACTGTCCTTAATTCTCGCGTTTGGTGATAGCGAGGAATCTATAGGCCATACTGTTCGTGATGCGATTCGGCATCTGACGGCGCTCGGCATAACGTTTGAAGTTGTCGCGGTCAACGAAGACTCGCGTGACAATAGCCTTGCGGTGTTGCGTCTGCTTGCCGAGCGAACGCCGGGTGAAATACTCTCGGTTGTTAACCGGGATTCTAGCGGAGGCGTTTTTGGTGCTGGTGTCGCACAGGCCACCGGCAAGCATCTTTTGCTATTGCGTGGCCATTCGGGCACAGGGCCTCTTGCGCCCCTTGGTTTTGCGCTTCATCGGCTTGCGCGTGGGCACGACGCCATCATCGTTCCTGGTCGATTCGTGGTTTGTCGCCGGGACACGTGCTCGGAAGCCATTGCCCGCGCGGCAGGAGCCTCTCGCGAGTTCGAGCGGCGGTTTTTACGAGAGGCCCAGATTCTTTCCATCTTGACCCTCGGCGCTCCCCGCGAGGCGACGGTTGCCAATCCGCTCGTGCGACTGCGTGAGTTCACGCTCGCGTCTCTGCGCAAACTAAGCTCGAACCCGGTTCGCTAGGGACCGGCCGATCTATCTGCTACCTTTTTGCTGTGTCGATCGCGTTTTCGATTCTTGGTCTTGGTCTCCTCATTGTCTTTCACGAGTGGGGGCATTTTATTGTTGCCCGCCTGTGCGGCATGCGGGTCGAGCGTTTCTCGATCGGGTTCGGCAACCCGATTCTGAAGTTCAAGCGCGGCGACACGATTTATCAGCTTGCGCCGATCCCACTCGGTGGCTTCGTGCAAATCACGGGACTCAATCCACATGAGGAGTTCGATGCCAACGATCCATACGTGTATCCCAATCGACCACGCTGGATGCGTCTTGCGGTTCTCGTGGCCGGCCCCGCCGCGAACTACATCACCGCCATTTTGATAGCGCTCGCCATTTTCACACTTTCGGGTATCCCGGGCGACATGTTGAAGGTGGGTACCGTTCAACCTGGCACGCCCGCCGCGGCGGCCGGTATGCAGTCCGACGACGAACTATTGCAGGCCGATGGCAAGGCGATTTCGGTGACCGCCCCCATCAACAAGATCGTCGAGGCTTCTGGCGGCAAACCGATCCCCGTGGTTATACGGCGTGCCGGCAAGGAGCAAACGCTGGTGATCGCGCCCGCAAAAATAGATGGCTCTTATCGACTTGGCATCGTTCTCGAAGTGATACGGGTACCCGTACCTGTCGGCGCGGCCATTGGTCATGCCTTTGTGATGCCGATCG